>CAZJTB010000483.1:0-2529 GCA_964548485.1 uncultured Chryseobacterium sp.
ACCAGAACTTCGACACGTACGCTGATGGCAACCTCGTGGCGCAGACGCTCGGCGCTCCGTGGGCCACGTGGAGCGGACCCGGCGGAACCGCCGAGGACACCCCCCTTTCGAGCGCCCAGGCCAATTCCGGCACCCTGAGCATGAGCCTCACCAGCACCAGCACGAACGGCGGGCCATCGGACATCATCCTTCAGCTCGGCAACCGAACCACGGGCCGCTATGCCTTGGGCTGGTACATGTACATCCCAGCCGGCAAGGGCGGCTACTTCAACATCCAGAAGAGTATGACCGCTGGCCAGAGCTGGGCCTTGGATGTCACCTTCCGCGCCTCGGGCGCCATCGAACTGTCCACCAACGCGCAGGCCGGCGCCATCTCCAGCTATACGCAGGATGAATGGTTCCTCGTGGGCATGGTCATCGACCTGGGCACGAGCACGGGACTGCTCACGATCAACGGCGAAGTGGCCGGCACCTGGCTCACCACCACGGCCTCCGGGGCTGCCGGCACAGGGCTCAACCAGATCGGCGGCATCAACTTCTACGCCTATGCCGGTGGCGATCAAACGCAGTACTATGTTGACGATGTGACCTTCGTGGACCTCACCGGCGTGGGCGTTCCCGAGCTGGATGCGATCGGCGTGAGCGCGTTCCCGAACCCCACGGAAGGCGCATTCGTGGTGGATGCCGAAGGGCTCTCCGTGAACGCCACCATGACCGTGCATGACCTTACGGGCCGCCAGGTCCTTCCTGCGAAAGCGCTGCTGCGCCGCGGAGCCGTGTCGCGCGCCGAGGTGGACCTGAGCGCGCAACCCAACGGCGTGTACTTCGTGCGCATCCAGGATGGCGAACGCGAGCTCGTGCGCCGCGTGACCAAGCATTAGTCCCGCAACGCTGTACATGGCAAAGGCCCCGGCGAAGAGCCGGGGCCTTTCGTCTTCAGATGCTTCGTTATCAGCCTTGCTTGGCCAGCTGCACCTCGCACTGGATGCGCACCTCGTCGCTCACGAGCACGCCGCCCGCCTCGAGCGCCGCGTTCCAGGTGAGGCCCCACTCCTTGCGGTCGATCCGGCCATTGAGCTGCAGGCCGGCCTTGGTGTTGCCCCAGGGGTCCTTGGCCATGCCGCTCCACTCCACATCGAGCGTGACGGGCTTCGTCACGTCCTTGATGGTGAGGTGGCCCATCACCTTCCAGTTGCTGCCGCTGCCCTCAACGCGCGTGCTGGTGAAACTCAGCTTCGGGAACTTCTCGCTGTCGAAGAAGTCAGCGCTGCGCAGGTGGCCATCGCGCTTCTCGTCGTTGGTGAAGATGCTGGCGGTGTTGGCCCAGAAGCTCACCTTGGCATTGGCGAGGTCGTCACCCTCCAGCTCGGCGTCGGCGCCGAACTCCTTGAAGCTGCCGGTGACGGTGCTGATCATGAGGTGCTTCACCTTGAAGAGCACTTCGCTGTGCGAGGCGTCGATGCCCCATTTGGTGGTGGTTGCGGTGGCGGTTTCCATGTGGTGTTGGTTGTTTCGTTTCGTGGTCATGGGCGCATGCTGATGCGGCCCGATGGTTCGTTTCAGATGCGCTGCGCGATCTCGCTGAGCGGCTTGCGCGAGCGCGGCGTGCGCTCCCGGGTGAGGAAGGGCTCGGGCAGGGTGTCCGCCTCGCCCAGGCGGCCGAGCACGAGCAGGCAGATGAGGCCCTCCTCCTCGGCGTTGATGCCCAGCGCCTCGCTGGCGCCCGCATGGTCGAAGCCGCCGAGCAGATGGCCGTAGATGCCCATGGCGGTGGCCTGCATGAGCAGATTGCCCATGGCCATGCCGGTATCGAAGGCCCAGGTGGCGTTTGGGACCTGATTACGCGAATGCAGCTTCATGCCGCTGATGGCGATCACCGCTGCGGCGTTCGGCGCCCAGGGCTGGTTGCCGGTGGCGAGCGTGGCGCGCAGGGCCTCGAAGCCGGCCGAGCCGCGGTGCGCATAGCGGAAGCGCCAGGGCTGCTCGTTCATGCTGCTCGGCGCCCAGTGGGCGGCCTCGATCAGGGTGAGCAGCTCATCGTCCGTGAGCGGATCATTGGTGAATGCACGAGGGCTGAAGCGCTTGCGGATCAGCGGCAGCACATCGTGCTCGGTGCGCGCTTCCTTCAGTTCAAGGGTGGGGTTCATCTGTTACGGTCAGGTTCATTGCAACCGCAGTGGCGAGGCATGCCTCGCTACTACAGTTGCATCGGGACATCCTGAAGCAGGATCTCCGCTCCGTTGGGGCCCACCTCCACGCTCAGCGCATCGGTGTCCCACACACCCAGCGCGTCGCGCTTGCCGAGTGCCTGTCCGTTGATGGTGGCACTGCCCTCGATCACGAAGGCGTACACCCCGTTGCCCTTGCGCTTCACGTCGTAGGCGGTCTTCTTGTTCGCGTCGAACTTGCCGATGTGGAACCAGGCGTCCTGGTGGATCCACACGCCGGCGTCATCGGGGCTCGGCGAGAGCACCTGCTGCCACTTGTTCACGCGGTCTTGGGGGTCGAGGGTCATCTGCTGGTAGCGGG
>CAZJTB010000484.1:0-2529 GCA_964548485.1 uncultured Chryseobacterium sp.
GCACTATGGCCTTCTTGCAGCCGCACCGTTATCCATCAAGGACCCATTCGGCCAACAGCATCAATTCAACACCCGCGCAGGAACCGGGAGCAGCATCGGGTTGGAATACAGCCGCCATTCCTCCAACGGCACCTGGTTCGCAGGCGGTGTGCAGATGACAGGCGTGGGGCAACGATACGACCTCTCCTTCCTGGACCCTGCGACCAGCATAGCCTACAACGGTATCAATGCACCGGTCATCCGGCCAGGATGGCGATGGATGGAAGGTCAAACCCCGGAGGTGACGCTGCTAGCGGGTAAGGTGCTTCACGTTTCACCACGCTGGCGAACATCGGCAGCTTTCGTGGTCGGGGCGATCCCCCTCTGGTCTACCATTCTTTTCAAGGCCTACCGCGGGGCCTCCACAAACCCTCAGCAGCCCATTTTCCATATCGTAACCGAAGAAGGCTTGGACATATTCCCGACAGCAGGCTTCCGCTTTCAACTGGACTGGCAGGCCCCAAACCATAACCGCTGGAGCCTGATGTTGGACGTAAGGACCACGGTGGGCAACTTCTACGATGGAAGCTACAGCCTCTACCCGGGAACCGAGAACGCCGGTGGGGGCATCCTGCGTGGTCGCCTTGCCTATGCCAGGCTGGCATTGGCGTACGGCCTCACGTGGGGTGCGCCCCGCAAACCGCGCTGGTTAAGGCTGCAAGAGCAAGGATCAAAACCTTAACGGTAGAGGCATACGATACAAAGCCGGAGCTGATCGAGGTGCTGAAGGATAAGTCCGATACGTATCAGCCCGAGGACGTGTAGCGGCGGGGGCTGCTGGAGTGAACAGACCTTTCCTGAACGCGTATCTTTGGGTTCATGAAGTCCCTCAGCTTTAAAGAACCCTGGGTGAACAGCTACGTTGAGCGGCTGTTGGGCCTTAGCACGGCCACAAAGAAGGCGATCATACGTGCGCTGGAGCGCAGCATCACCCATGGTCCTAAGCGCAGCAAGAAGTTGTCCGATCGATTCTGGAGCTCGTTCGGAGCATGGGAAGGGGAAGGAACTGCCGAGGAGTTAGCGCGTTCGATCCGAGAAGCACGTTATGACCGGGATCGACCGGTGGACCTGTGAACGGATACCTGCTCGACACCAATGTATGCGTGGAGTTCTTCAAGAAGAACGAACGTGTTGGACGCAGAATGTCGCTTCTCGAAAGTGGTCAATTGTTCATCTCCGTGATCTCGTTGGCGGAGTTGAAATATGGTGCTTTCAAAAGCAACCGTCAAGACCATCACCTCGACCTGATCGCCGCATTCCTGGACGAGGTGGTGGTTCTGCCCATAGATGCCTGCATCGATATATTCGCTACTGAAAAGGTCCGCTTGAGCAAAGCCGGATCCGTCATTGACAATTTCGACCTCCTCATCGGCGCCACGGCTATCCACCACCGCCTCACGCTGGTGACCAACAATACCAAGCATTTCCAGCGGATCCAGGGCATCCAACTGGAGGACTGGACCAGTTGATCCGATCTATTCCTGCCCCACCTGGGCCAGCACGCCGAGTACCACATCCAGCGCCTTCACGAACTGCTCCTCGGCGGTGATGTCGCTGTTGTCGATCTCGATGGCGTCGGCGGCTTTGGCGAGCGGATCGGCCTTGCGCGTGGTGTCGTCCAGATCGCGCTGTCGAATGTTCGCTTCCACATCGGCAAGGGAGACATTGCTGCCCTTGAGCCTTAACTCGTGGTAGCGCCGCTGCGCGCGCACCTCGGGCCGTGCGGTCATGAAGAGCTTCACCTCGGCATCGGGGAAGACCACCGTGCCGATGTCGCGGCCATCCATCACCACCCCTTTATCGCGCCCCAGGGCCTGCTGCAGCCGCACCAGCTTGGCACGCACCTCGGGCACCGGGCTCACGAGCGTGACATGGTTGCTCACCTCCAGGGTGCGGATCTGCTGCTCCACATTGCGCCCGTTGAGGTAGGTCGCGCTCTTGTCCGTCATGGGGTCGTGCTGAAAGCGGATGTCGATGCCATCGAGCACGCGCATCAGGCCCTCCTTGTCCAGCACGCCGTCCTTCACCAATCCATTCTCCATCACGAAAAGAGCCACCGCACGGTACATGGCGCCGCTGTCGATGTAGGTGTAGCCCAGATGCTGCGCGAGTTGCCTGGCCAGGGTGCTCTTCCCGCAGGAAGAGAAGCCATCGATGGCGATGGTGATCCGGTTCACGCGGGCAAGGTAGCGGCCCTCAGCCTTCCACCTTCCGGAAGTCGCTGAAGCGCACGGCCAGCGTGATGGTGTTGCTGATGCCGGCCAGGTGGAGCTGCGCGAAGCCGTAGCTCAGGTGCATCTTGCTCACCTTCAGGCCCAGGCCGAAGCACAATCCCACCGCCGATGGCTTGTCGGGGATGACCAGCTCTTCGCGGCGGCGGAAGTTGTAGGCCACGCGCAGCATGAAGTTCTGGCTGAGCAGGATCTCGGCGCTGGGCACGCAGTGCAGCAGGGCTTTCTTCGCGTTGCTGTACTTCTTCTCGATGGCCTC
>CAZJTB010000485.1:0-2510 GCA_964548485.1 uncultured Chryseobacterium sp.
AGGGCTCACATTCGGGAAGTTCTGGCTCACGGTGATGCTGCCGGGGCTCACCGAGGCGGAGATGGTGAGGCTGGTCTGGGCGTTGGCGCCCTGGTTGATCACTTCCGCGCCCAGATTGATGTTGCTGCCGAACTGGTTCTGCGGGATCACGTGGAACTCGTAGCCGCCGTTGATGTGCGTCATGTAGGCGTTCGAGAGGCGGCGCTCGTAGTCAGGAAGCTGGCTGAGCACGATGTTGTCGATGGCCCAGAAATACTCCCAGCCGCCTTCCCATTGGAACTGGAGGTACACCACAGGCTGGTTGGCAGCGGCGGAGCTGATGTCGAGCACCGTTTGGTCGGGGTTGGCCGACCAGCGCGAGCAAGGCGGGGCGGGTGCGCCGGTCACCAGGCAGGGGTAGGGGAAGAAGTCGGTCCAGTTGGCGAGGTCGGTGCTCACGCGCACTTTCACGAAATCGGAGGCGTCCAAGTTGTACACGCCGATGAGGCCGTCGAAGGTGAGCTGCACGGTGGGCTGCAAGGAGCAGTCGATCGCCGTGGTGGTCAGGCGCGTAAGGTGGTTGGTGGGGGGAGCGGAGGGAAGCCCGCGGTCGCTATTTGCCCACACGTAGCCGTTGTTGGCGCCGACCGCATTGAAATTGGCCGAGGGAACATAGCCCAAGGCTGCAGGTGCCACGGCGGCAGGGTCGTTGCTCCACACAAAGGTCACGTTGGGCGTGCCCACCGGAGTTCCGTTGTCCACGTTTGTCCAGCCGGCCGGGATGCTGCCACCGCTGAAATCCTCGCTCCAGAAGGTGGTGCCGCGCGAAACCGATTGCTGCGGCGCTTGCATGTTCTCCAACAGGGCCTCGGAACCTGCGTGGCCATCGGCCTTCAGGGTCCGCGCCGTTGCGATGGTGCGGGATTGGGCCGCCGTCACCGCGCTGATGCCCACCAGGGCACCGACGAGTACTGTCTTCTTCATCTTGGGTTTTTGGGGTTAGTTCAACCGTTGAGGGCGCCGAAGGTAAACACCTCCGCTGGTCCGCTGGACCATCAGTTAGACAAGCCCCGCAACCGATGCGCTGCTTGGCTGGGATTTCCGCAGTGTCACCCTCCAGCAGTCAATGGTCAATCACGTTGTATCCTCGACGAACCCGGCTTGTTCATCGACTGAATCGCGATGGCTAGGGCGATAAGAATCATCGGAGCCAGCAGATTGTACCAGAGGAAGGCCAACTCCAACGGGTCGCCCTCCGGAGTGGCCAGCACATCGTAGCGGTCCAGGGCGAAATGGAGCAGGACAATGGCCTGGGTGATGGCGGCGGCGAGGAATACCGCCGTGCCGCCCACCCGCTTCAGGAAGAAAGCCACCAGGAAGATGCCCAAGAGGGTGCCGTAAAACAGCGAGCCGATGATGTTCACGGCCTGGATGAGGTTCTCGAAGAGCGAGAAGAGCGCCGCGAAGCCCAGCGCCAACAGGCCGAAGAGCACCGTGGCCCATTGGGTGGCGCGCACCTGGTCCTGATCCGTTCGCTCCTTCCGCACCACATCCACCACGCTGGTGGTGGCCAGCGCGCTCAGCTCGGCGCTGGTGCTGCTCATGCCTGCGCTGAAGATCATGGCCAGCAGCAGGCCGATGATCCCGATGGGCATGTGGTCCATGATGAAGGTGATGAAGATGTAGTCCTTGTCGTTGGGCTCGGCGGCGGGCAGGGTGGCCTTCACCTCGGTGCGATAGGCATCGCGCAGCCTGGCATCACGCTTCAGAGAGCGTTCCAAGTCGGCAAGGCTTAGTTGCGCCGGATGCCTCGAGCCCGCACGTTGCGAGGTTACCCATTGTTGGGCCTCCTGCCGGATCACCAATGCATTCCGCGCATGCATCGCCGGAATGGTTCCAGCCAGCCGGTTCGGTCGACCCGGAGGGTCGACTGTGCCGTTGCCTTGAACGAGTTCCGATCCACTCGTCGCGTCGCGTTCCCGTTGCGTCGTCGCGTCGTCGCGGTGCATCACGTGCATTCCTCCGCGCCCCTGCGCCGCTGCGGCCATCGCCTCCATGTTCGCGCTGTTCCAATGCACGGGCGCCGGATTGAACAGGTAGAACACGAAGACCAGCACGCCCGTGAGCAGGATGAAGAGCTGCATGGGGATCTTCAGCAGCGCGTTCATCCATAGCCCGCGCTGGGCCTGCTGCGCGTTCTGCCCGCTGAGGTAGCGCTGCACCTGGCTCTGGTCGGTGCCGAAATAGGCCAGCTGCAGGAAGAAGCCGCCGATGAGGCCGCTCCACAGCGTGTACCTGTTGCTGGGGTCGAAGCTGGTGTCGATCGCATCGAGCTTGCCCAGATCGTTGGCCAGCTGCAGGCTCTCAACGAAGCCGATGTGCTCGCGCAGGTACCACACCACCAGCCCGAAGGCCACGAAGAGCCCGCCGAAGATCACGGCCATCTGCTGCTTGTGCGTCACGCCCACGGCCTTGGCGCCACCGGTGGTGGTGTAGAGGATCACCAGCGTGCCGATGAAGACGCAGGTCCA
>CAZJTB010000486.1:0-2479 GCA_964548485.1 uncultured Chryseobacterium sp.
TTCAGCTCCGCATCCTCCTCCACCACGGCCACCACCGGGCTGGGCTGCATGCCGCTGCAGCAATTCAGGCTCATGGCGCAACTCTCGCCCGGCATGATATGGTAGAGGAAGCGTTCCTGCCCTTGCGGGTTCTGGGCCAGGATGCGCAGGCTGCCGCTGAGCACGAGGGGAATGTGCGTGATGGGGTCGCCCACTGTCATGAGTGCCTCGCCGGCCGAGAGCTTGCGGCGCACCCCTTCCCGCTCCATGGCCTTGGCGAGTCCTTCGGTCTTGAACATGGCGCCAAGCTATCATGGTTCAGGTTTCCGGCTGACCATCGTCAGAATTGGATCTGCTGCGCCCCGATAGTTTCGCGAAGCGAGTAGTCCTGCGCTGTAGGATGCCTTCACCGATGCCCGAGTATCCCATCCGTTCGATTGACGAGCTGCTGAAGGAGCTGCTGCGCCACCGTCATCCTGATGCTTACGCTTGCATCCTGGCGCGTTATGCGGTGCCCACGCGCGACCTGGAGCCCTACTTCCGCTGGAACCCGCGCCACTACACGCGCACCTGCATCCACCGGAACGACGATTTCGAGCTGCTGGTGATCTGCTACGAGCCCGGCCAGCGAACCAGCATCCATGACTACGACAGCCAGACCGCCTGGATACACCCGGTGATGGGCGAGGTGGTGGAGGAGATCTTCGAGCCCATGCCCGAAGGCGGCGTGCGGATACTTTCCGACCGGCACCTGGTGCCGGGCACGGATGATGTGCTGCGCAACGGCCGGGCGATCCATCGGTTCATCAATCCGGGTCCGGATCGCGCCGTCACGCTCAACCTGTACGCCAAGCCCATGAGCCGGTGGCGGGTGTACGATGAGCGTACCGGGGCCGCCAGCATCGCGCCCGCTGGCCCGCCCCCATGAAGCGCTTCCCCGCGATCCACGGCTACCTTGCCGCCATGCTGAAGAGCACGGAAGGCGCCTTCGCCCAATCGGACACGGCCCGTGTGTGCGAGCTGCTGTTCATGACGGCCACCGAGGGCCTGGTGGTGGTCGATTCCGCTGGGCGCATCATCATGCAGAATCCCAGCGCCGGGCGCATGTTCGGCTATGGCGATACGGAGCTGCTGGGCCGATCCATCGAGGACCTGCTGCCCGATAGCATCCGGGCCAAGCATGCCGCGCATCGGGCGGACTACGCGCGCAAGCCCATGCAGCGGTCCATGGGGTCCGGCTTGGAGCTGAAGGGCCAGCGCAAGGATGGCTCCGTGTTCCCGGTGGAGGTGAGCCTGAACCATTTCCAGGTGGAGGGCAAGCGCTTCGTGATGGCGCTGGTAACGGACATCACCCTGCGGCGCCTCGCGGAGGATGAACTGGTGCGCACCAATGTGGAGCTCGAGGACCGGGTTGAGCAGCGCACGGCCGAGCTGAGCGCCGCGCAGGAGGGACTCAAGCGGGCCTTGGAGAAGGAGCGCGAGCTGCACACCCTGAAGAGCCGCTTCGTGAGCATGGCCAGCCATGAGTTCCGCACGCCGCTCAGCACCATCATGGGCAGCGTGGACTTGATCGGGCGCTACGCAGGCGGTGATGAGAAGGTGGAGAAGCATGTACAGCGCATCCGCTCCAAGGTGCGTGAGCTCACGGCCATGCTGAACGAATTCCTCTCGCTCGAGCGCATCGAGCAGGGCGTGGTGCAGGTGCAGCCCGCCGACATCGACGTGGTGCACCAATGCATCGAGCAGATCGAGGAACTGCGCGGGCTGGCCAAGCCTGGCCAGAGCATCGACTATGACCATGATGGCCTGGAGCGCATGGTGACCACCGACCCCCAGATGCTCGACCATGTAATCACCAACCTGGTGAGCAATGCGGTGAAGTACAGCCCTGCGGGCACGCCGGTACTGCTAAGGACCCGCATCGCCGACGGCCGGCTCATGATTACCGTAACCGACCAGGGCGTGGGCATCCCGGCCGAGGACCAGCAGCACCTCTTCGACCGCTTCTTCCGCGGCAGCAACGTCACCACCATCCAGGGCACGGGCCTCGGCCTCAATATCGTGAAGCGCTACCTCGACCTGCTCGGCGGCGCCATCACCTTCACCAGCCGGCCCGGCGAGACCATCTTCACCGTGGAACTCCCGCAGAGAACCACGCGACCCGCTTCCTGAACGCAACCTCCTCTCCCTCCTCATGCGAACCATCCTCCTCATCGAAGACGACGCGGATATGCGCGACAACACGGCCGAGATCCTCGAACTCGCCAACTACCGCGTGCTGAAGGCTGAGAACGGCCGTCGCGGCGTGGAGCTGGCCCGCAAGGAGAAGCCCGACCTCGTGCTTTGCGACATCATGATGCCCGAACTCGACGGCTACAGCGTGCTGCACCTATTGGGCAAGGATCCCACGACCGCCGAGCTGCCCTTCATCTTCCTGAGCGCCAAGACCGAGCGCGGCGACGTGCGCAAGGGCATGGAGCTGGGCGCCGATGACTACCTC
>CAZJTB010000487.1:0-2470 GCA_964548485.1 uncultured Chryseobacterium sp.
CCACAAGGACGACCTCATCTTCACCATCGACGGGCATCCGCTCAAGCGCTTCGGCTCGCAGGGGCAGCAGAAGACCTTCCTCATTGCCCTGAAGCTGGCTCAGTTCCAGCTCACCGCCGAGCGCAACGGGTCGAAGCCGATCCTGCTGCTCGACGACATCTTCGACAAGATCGATCCGCAGCGCATGCGCCACCTGCTGCGCCTGCTCAGCGGCCATCGCTTCGGGCAAGTGCTCATCACCGATACCGATGCCCGTCGGCTGCACGCGGCCCTCGACGGGCTGGACCTGGAGACCCGATTCTTCCACCTCGACCATCATGGCATCGCGCGCGAAGCGGACCAACGAGCACTCGCTGGCTGAGGCCATTGACCGCCTGGTCGATGGCGCGGGCATGCGCGAGCGCCTCGATGAGCAGGCCATCGCTACGGCCTGGCCCGAGGTGGCCGGCGCCATGGTGGCGCGGCACACCACGCGGCTCACGCTGCGCGCCGGCTGCCTGGCCATCAGCGTGGATTCGGCGCCGCTTCGACAGGAGCTCACCTACATGCGCGCAGAGGTCATCGCCCGCGTGAACGAGCGCCTGGGCCGCGAGGCCGTGAAGGAGGTGTTGGTGCGCTAGCCGTGCTGCTCGCGCCCGCTGAAGAAGAAGGCGCCCTCGATGGCCGCATTCTCATCGCTGTCGCTGCCATGCACCGCGTTCTTCGCCTTGCTCTCGGCGAACCGCTTGCGGATGGTGCCGTCAGCGGCCTGCGCCGGGTCGGTGGCGCCGATGAGCGCGCGGAACGAGGCCACGGCATCGTCCTTCTCCAGCAGCGCCGCCACGATGGGGCCGCTGGCCATGTAATCGACGAGCTCGCCGTAGAAGGGGCGCTCCTGGTGCACGGCGTAGAAGGCGCCCGCCTCCGAATGGGAGAGCCGGGTGAGCCTCATCGCCACCACCTTGAATCCGCCCGAGATGATCGCGTCGAGGATCTTCCCTGCATTCCCCGCGGCCACTGCCTCGGGCTTGATCATCGTGAATGTCCTGTTGCCAGCCATGCTTGGTTGTTGAAAAAGCCGCGCAAAAGTAGTCGCGTGGGCCATCCGCCCATCCGGTCCGCCACCTCTTCCTTCGTGCGCCGCTAACGCATCCCTGCGGATGCGGCGCAACAACCCCATCGCCCCATGCGAAATCGGATCTTGCCGCTGTTGAGCGCGCTGCTGTTGGCGGCTTGCGGCGGCAATCAGCCCCCCGCCGCCTCCGAGCAGGATGCCCTGGTGATCGGCGGCGAGGCCCAGGCCACCAACGCCATCTACCAGATGCCCACGCCCAACGAACTCTTCGGCCTGGTGCGCCAGCTGGCCGGCGATGGTCACAAGCGCATGCTCGCGCCCGCCTCGCAGGCCGGCAGCTTCGCGAGCCTGCGCGGACGAGCCATCAACTTCGGGGTGTATGCCACCGACCTGGTCTACGCCAGCAGCTTCAAGCTGAATGTGGAGGTGGCGCGCTACTACCTGGCCTCGAAGAAGCTAGCTGATGGGCTCGGGCTCAGCCAGGCGTTCAGCGATGCCGATTTCGTGCGCCTCGAATCGAACCTCACCCGCGGCGATTCACTGGAGATCATCAGCACCGAGGCCTATCAGAAGGCCTACGAGCGCATGCAGCGGGAGGATATGGGCCCGGTGCTCTGCCTGGTGCTGGCCGGCGGCTGGATGGAGACCATGCACCTGGTGATCAAGCAGATCGAGGCCTTCGGCACCAGCGATGCCCTGATGGCCCGTGTGGCCGAGCAGAAGGCCACCTTGGAGCACCTCATCAGCCTCATGGAAGCGCACCGCACCGATGCGGATGTCGCCAGCGTTCAGGCCCAGCTGATCGGCATCCGCGAGATCTACGACCAGCTCAAGGTGAGCCGCACCCAGCACGAGGGCGTCTCGCCCAGCGGGCGCATGGTGCTCGGCGATGATATCGCGGTGGAAATGACGCCCGAGCGCTATGCGGAGCTCGCCCAGGCGGTTGAGCGCGTCAGGACGGAATGGATCGCGCCGGAGAAGGCATCGGCACAATAAGCACAACATGAACCGGATCAACCTTCGCGCGCTTACCTGGGCGGTCATCGCCCCGGCTGCAATCGGCACCGTCAGCGCCCAGAGCGACTGCACCGATTTCCACCGCTTCAACTGCGAGCGGTCAAGCGACCCGCGCTTCAAGCAGAACGGCCAGAGCCGCAGCGCCCTGGTGAAGGTGGGCGAGGAAACGGAGATGAACATCATCGTTTACCGCGGCCAGGACTACCGCATCACCATCTGCCACAACGAGAAGGTGCTCGGCGAGGAGCTGGCCGTGCGCCTGGTGGAGAAGTTCAGGGTGAGCAAGGGCGCCGGGCCCAATGGGAAGTTGATGTATGAGGAGGTGGAGAAGCCCTTGTGGACGAACACCGAGCACGACATGACCCAGCAGATCGAGTTCACCTGCACGGCCACCAAGCG
>CAZJTB010000488.1:0-2465 GCA_964548485.1 uncultured Chryseobacterium sp.
TAGATGATGCGCAGGTGCAGGTCGGCCCATTCCTCCTTGGGGAAAAGCTTCCTCAGGTCTGCTTCGGTCTGCTCCACGTTCTTGCCCGTGCTCAGGGTCCACCGCCAGGCCAGGCGATGGATGTGGGTATCCACGGGGAAGGCCGGTACGCCGAAGGCCTGTACCATCACCACGCTGGCGGTCTTGTGGCCCACGGAGGGGAGCGCTTCGAGCTCTTCGAGGGTGCTCGGCACCTTCCCGCCGTGCTTCTCCAGGATGATCCGGCTGAGTCCATGAATACCCTTCGCCTTCGCTGGCGCCAACCCGCATGGCCGGATGATGTCCTCGATCTCTTGAACGCTGAGCTTCACCATCTGCTGCGGGGTGCGCGCCTTGGCGAAGAGCAGCGGGGTGATCTCGTTCACCTTCTTGTCCGTGCATTGCGCGCTGAGCACCACCGCCACCAGCAGCGTGTAGGGGTCTTCGTGAACGAGCGGGATGGACGTGCGCGGGTAGAGCCCGGCGAGCTTCGCGGAGACGAAGGCGGCTTTCTCGGTTCGGGTCATGGGAGCCAATGCTGGCGGATCAACTGCGGGAATCGAGTCACGCTCAGCTTACCATTCGCATCGAATAGGAATTTCTCCACATCGGTGGCCATGACCTCCATGTCGAGTTGAGCGCAACGCGCAAGCAGCGCGTGAGCGAGTTCCTTCTTGGTCTTGATGCTCAGCTTCTGCTCCGTGTAGCGCAAGTCTGGCTCGGCGTTCAGACCAAGGAGGAAAGCCACATCGAAGAAGTCACGGCCTTTGGCGCGCTTGCGGTCCAGGATGGCGTGGCACTTCTGCGCGAGCAGCAACGGCAGCGGACAGCAACGGATCTCCTGTCGCACATCCCAGCGCGCTAGGAACCACGGCTCGGGCGCGTATTCGTAGCGCTGTGGCTCGGTGTCCAGTTGTATCAGGATGCTCTGCTCTTTGTGGCCGGTGAGGCCGTGGCGGAACATCAACCCTGGCAAGCGCACACGGCAGCGGAACGCCGCGAAGCCCACCATCTCGGCGCTCACCTCGTAGCCTTCGAGCTCCAGTTCGCGCTTCACCAGTTGGCCCACCTGCGCGAATTCATCTTTCGTGAGGCCGAGATTATCAAAGTCGATGTCCTCGCTGAAGCGGCGGTTGCCATGCACGATCCGCAAACAGGTGCCGCCGAGGAAGACCAGCTTCTCCGCGAAAGGCGATGTGTAGATGATGGCGAGGATGCGGTACTGCAGGTATTCGCGCAGCAGGAAGCCCTCGTGCACGTGCAGCGCGTCGGGGTAAGGCTTCTTGATCTCAGCTAGCGTGATCATTTCAGCCAGCGTTTGAAGGAGCGCGCACGGCGGTGCAGCGCTTGGTTGTTCGAGAGCGAAAGCTGATCGGCCCAGACCTGCGGGTCGATCGCTGCGCGAATGCCATCGCGATCGAAGCGCATGGCCTCGAAGTCATCCGGTCCGCGCAGGTCGCGGTTGAAGTGCAGCGTATCCAGCAGCGCTTTCTCCGGGGTGGCCAATCGCACGGCGGCATCGCCCTGCTCCAGGACCGTGTAGCCGAAGAACCAGCTGGGCAGCACGTTGCGGTAGAAGTGCCGCACGCCATCGATCTCGAACTCGCGCGTATGCCGCGTGGTGATGCACGTGATGTGGAAGACGCCTTCGGGGATGAAGCCGTAATGACCGAGCGTGGTTTCCAACGAGATGTACGAGGGGCTGTAGATCGTGTTGGCCACGGCCCAGCGCTCGTGGGTGGTCCACGCGCGCTGAGTCAGGCGGTAGTATGGCCTGCGGAGCACGCGCACCCAGCCCTGCTGCTGCCAGCGGTTCAGCTGCCTCACATAGAAGCCATGGAAGCGCAGGCCCGCATCGCGTGCTGTGAAGCAGGGCCGATTCCGGAAGCCGTATGCGAAGTCCTGAAAGTTCATTTATGCCGCAGACCGGACGAATATAGCCGATTCGGGGCATAAATCAGATGCTGATGCCGATTCGTATCCAATATGTGCTGAAATGCGCATGAATTGGAAACAGACTGGAATACGAGCGTGCGAGACGAACGTGGCTTTGTTCAGACGCCGCATCCCAAGGCTCACGGTCGCTTCACCTCAGGGGAACGCTTCACGATCAGCTTTCTTCCCTTCAGAATCCAAAGCAGCGGGCCGATGATACCGATCATCGAGATCAGGATCCACTCAACCTTGGATCCTCTGAACTCATTGGTGAGGATACGGATAATCGCAACGAGGGAGGTGATGATAGACCAGAAGCAAACCGAGACCAGCAGGAGAACGAGAAAAGGCTTCATCACTCACCGAGAAAACGTGTGTGCCGAACTCCCCCGCACGAACGTATGCGACCTCGTCGGCATCTTCTCGCCCTCCACGTGCACCAGGTTCTGCTGCTCGTAGAAGAGGTCCTGCAAGAGGGTGTTCTGCACGAGCAGGCCTTCCGGGGTTGAGAT
>CAZJTB010000489.1:0-2461 GCA_964548485.1 uncultured Chryseobacterium sp.
CGCGATGGCGGAAATCGTCGCGGTGGAAGGTGATGTCCAGCTCGCCGTAGGCCAGGCGGTCCGCGCCCAATATGGCGGCGAGGGCGCTCCGCAGGCGCCGCGCGAGCAGCACCCCACGGGGCTGCAGGCCGATGAGCGCCACCTCATGCAGGTCGCCATGATCCTCGATGAGCTGGTGGCAGAGGCGGGTCACCGTGAGGCCGAGGGCCTTGCTGGCGAGGAGGGTGACCGGCTTCATGGGTGGCGAAGATAGAAGCCGCCATGCGAGGGGATTGGGGCATCGATATGGACCCGGCAGCATGCGTGCGCAACGTCGTTCGGCTTACTGTACGCCACCGTCTAAACCACCACGCCGCCGATAGGCTCCTTTGCCGCATGAAACAGACCCGCCTCCTCCCCTTCCTGGCCATGGCCCTCGCGCTCGCCGCACCGCGAACCGCGAGCGCTCAGGCCGGCTCGCTCGACCCCGTGTTCGCCAGCGCCGGCCAGTTCGTGCAGGACTTCGGCGCGCAGGACAACCTGACCAAAGTGCGCGTGCAGAACGACGGCAGGATCGTGGCCGTGGGCACGGCGCTGAGCCCGGCCTTCTCGGGCCGCCTGCTGGTACTGCGCCTGAATGCCGATGGCACGCCCGATACCGGCTTCAATGGCACGGGCAGCCTGCTGATCACGGCCTTCAACGAATCGTATGCCTACGACCTCTTCTTCGATGACGCGGACCGCATCGTGGTGGTGGGCGCGCGCGCCGATCAGTTCTTCCAGTTCTCCATGCTCGCGCTGCGCCTGAACCCCGATGGCTCGTTGGACAACAGCTTCGGCACCGGCGGCATCAGCGAGCTGGAGATCAGCACCGGCGACGACTTCGCCTATGCGGTGGCGCCCCTGCCCAACGGCCAGATGCTGCTGGCCGGCTCGGCGCTCGACAGCGGGTTCCGCAACCAGCCCGTGATGGTGCGCCTCAACAGCGATGGCTCCATCGACGAGGGCTTCGGCAGCAACGGCGTGGCCGACTTCCCCATCACCGAGCAGGACAACAACTTCTGGAGCATCGGCGTGCAGGGCAGCGGCCGCATCATCGCGGCAGGACAGCTGGACCAGGGGCTCACCAGCACCGGGCAGTTCAACCAGGATGTGCTGGTGGCGGCCTTCACCCCGCAGGGTGAGCCCGATGCCGGCTTCGGCGTGGGCGGATCCATAGTGCGCGCCATCTCAGCCGAGTACAACGACCGCGCCCTGGCCATGGCCATCGGGCCCGACGATGCCATCTACCTGGGCGGCTACGCCACGCAGCCGAATTTCAGCTTCGACGCCTTCGTGATGAAGCTTGATGCCAACGGCGCGGACGACCTCGCGTTCGGCGGCGATGGCCTGGCGATCTTCGACAACGCGGTGCAGGATGTGTTCACCGGCCTGATGCTCCAGCCCGATGGCAAGCTCCTCGCCTGCGGCACCTCGGGCGGCTTCTTCTTCGACCCGCGCGACCAGCTCGTGGCCCGCTTCACCACCACCGGCATGCTCGATAGCGGCTACGATGGGGATGGCTTCAGCCTGCACAATGTGGCCGGCAATTTCGATGAGGCCAACGCCATCGCCCTGCAGGCCGATGGCAAGATCGTGACCGCTGGCAAGGCCAACACCGGCCTCAACAACGACATCACCGTGTTCCGCTACCTCAACGACATCAACACCATGATTGACGAGCATCACGCGAGCGCGGCACTGAGCATCTACCCGAATCCGGCGCGCGCCGGCGGCATCGTCATGCTCAGCGCCGAAGAGGACATCCTGGGCACACGGCTCGTGGCCGCACATGGCGCCGAGGTTGTTCTTGCCCAGCGACCCACCAATGGACCTTGGCGCATGGTGGCCATACCCGAAGGCCTGGCGCCCGGCGCTTACACGCTGCAGGCGCTCACACCGCGCGGGCGCTACCTGAGCACGCGACTGATCGTTCAGGACTGAGCCGAGCCCAGGCCGCTGATGGAGCCCTGGCTCTTCATGGCGTGCCGGATGAATACCTCGATCTCCTTGAGCAGTTCAACCAGCCAGCCGTAGCTCAGGTTATCATTGGTGAGGCGCTGATAGAACACATCGGTGACCACGTTGAGCATCTCACGCGCCGGTCCCAGCTGGCCGGGAATCCCCAGCGCCTCGGCCCAGCGGGGCATGATCTCCGACACGACCAGCTCGTTCGCATGCTCGAAGCATCGTTGAAACGCCATCTCTTCCCGTCGGATCCTCGGTTGGCGCTGGAAGAGCATGTCCATGCGGTTATCGACCAGTAACTGAATGAAATCCGGGTGGAAGCGCCGGCAGGCCCTGGCCCGCCCGGCGACCTGCTGCGCGCGCGACCGATGATGCTCCAACAGCCGCTCGATGAAGACGGGGATGTCGGCGAAGTGATGGTAGAAGGACGACTTGCTGATGCCGACCGTTCGGGATAGCTGCTCCACCTTTAATG
>CAZJTB010000490.1:0-2458 GCA_964548485.1 uncultured Chryseobacterium sp.
CGAGCGCGGCCACATCTTCAGCGCCGACGGCCGCCTCCTGGCCACCAGTGTGCCCGAGTATGATGTCCGCATGGACATGGTGCCCGATGGCCTCACCGATGCGCGCTTCGAGGCGCACATCGACTCGCTGGCCGCCAGCCTGGCCGTCCTCTTCGAGGACCGCGGCGCCGCGGAGTACCGCCGCGAGCTGATTGACGCGCGCAAGCGCAAGGAGCGCTTCCACCTGGTGAAGCGCAAGGCCACGCATGAGCAGGTGCAGGCCCTGCGGCGGTTCCCGCTCTGGCGCGATGGCGCCAACAAGGGCGGCCTCATCACCGAGAAGCGCCTGGTGCGCGCGCGTCCCTTCCACCGCCTGGCCGCCCGTACCGTGGGCTACGTGCTGCGCGACAGCAGCGCCATCGGCCTGGAGGCCGGCTGCAATCGCTGGCTCAAGGGGCGCACCGGGCGAAGGCTCGAGCGCCGCATCGCCGGCGGCACCTGGATGCCCATCGATGGCGAGGGCGTGGACCCCGAGCCTGGATCCGATGTGCACACCAGCATCGACATCAACCTGCAGGACGTGGCCGATGCCGCGCTCGAGCGCCAGCTGAGGAAGCATGGCGCCCAGTACGGATGCGTGGTGGTGATGGAGGTGGCCACCGGCCGCATCAAGGCCATGAGCAACCTCACCCGCGTGGCCGACAGCACCTACGCCGAGACGATGAACTACGCGGTGGCCGAGGCCGCCGAGCCCGGATCCACCTTCAAGGTGCCCGCGCTGATGGTGGCGCTTGATGAAGGGCTCATCAGCCCCGATGATTCGGTGGACACGCGCTGGGGCGTGCAGCGCTACTGCGACCGCGAGATGAAGGACTCGCATCCGTACCGCAGCCGCCAGGTCACCGTGCGCCGCGCCCTGGAGGTCTCCCTCAACACCGGCTGCAGCCAGGCCGTGCTCAAGGCCTTCCGCAAGGAGCCGAAGCGCTTCGTGGAGGGCCTCAAGCGGCTTCGCCTGCACGAGCCCACCGGCGTGATCATCCCCGGCGAGGCGGTGCCCACCCTGCGCGGCCCCGGCGACAAGCTGTGGAGCTGCACCAGCCTGCCTTGGATGAGCATCGGCTACGAGGTGGCAGTGACGCCGCTGCAGATGCTCACCTTCTACAACGCGGTGGCCAACAATGGCCGCATGATGCAGCCGCAGCTGGTCACGCATGTCACCCGCAACGGGCGTGTGCTGGAGCAGATCAGGCCCAGCGTGCTCAACGAGCGCATCTGCTCGGATAAGACGCTCTCCATCGTGCGCACGATGCTCGAGGGCGTGGTGGATAGCGGCACCGCCACCAACCTGCGCGGCGCGCACCTGCGCATCGCCGGCAAGACGGGCACCGCGCAGATCGCGCGCAATGGCAGCTACAAGCAGCATGGCATCAGCTACCAGGCCTCCTTCGCCGGCTACTTCCCCGCCGACAAGCCGCTGTACAGCTGCATCGTGGTGGTGAACGGCCCCACCAAGAGCGGCTACTACGCCAACATGGTGGCGGGGCCCATCTTCCGCGAGATCGCCGATAAGATCTACAGCAACCGCCTGGAGCTGCAGCAGGAGCAGCCCCTGGCGGCGGCTGCTGACCGGCGCGCGCCGGTGAGCATGGGCGGCCGCGCCAGCGACCTACGCGCCGCCATGGCCGGCCTGGGCATCCCCTACGTGCAGGATGGCGAGGGCGAATGGCTGAGCACCGAGGCGGGCGATACCGCCGTGGTGGCGCGCCCGCGGGCGATGGCCAGCGAGCAGAGCCGCCTGGTGCCCAACGTGCTGGGCATGGGCCCGCGCGATGCCCTGTACCTGCTGGAGAATCGCGGCTACCGCGTGCGCGTGCAGGGCGCGGGCATGGTGCGCCGCCAATCCATCGCCCCCGGAACGCGCGCCGATCGCGGCGCCACCATAACCATCGAGCTGGCATGAAGCTGCTGAAGGACCTCCTCTACGGCGTGCCCATCGAGCAGGTGGAAGGCAGCACCAACACGGCCATCGAGCAGGTCGCCTTCGACAGCCGCGCCGTGCAGCCGCTCAGCCTCTTCGTGGCGGTGCCCGGCACGCGGTCCGATGGCCACGACTTCATCGACAAGGCCGTGGCCGACGGCGCCAGCGCCATCGTGTGCGAGCGCATGCCCGACCGCTTCAGCGAGGGCGTGGCCTATGTGCGCGTGAAGGATGCCGCCGAGGCCCTCGCGCTCATCGCCGCCAACTTCTTCGACCATCCGAGCAGGCAGCTCAGGCTCGTCGGCATCACCGGCACCAACGGCAAGACCAGCACCGCCACGCTCCTCTTCCGCCTTTTCCGCGCGCTGGGCCACAAGTGCGGCCTCATCAGCACCGTGGAGACGCGCATCGCGCAGAAGACCATCCCCAGCACGCACACCACGCCCGATGCCGTGCGGCTCAACGCCCTACTGGGCGAGATGGTGGAGGCGGGCGTCACCC
>CAZJTB010000491.1:0-2451 GCA_964548485.1 uncultured Chryseobacterium sp.
TCTCGTTACCGCCGACCGGTGCTGATGCCGACCGACGCCGCAAACCTTTTCCCAGCACCGGGCCTGGATTCGTGCGAAAAGCATGTATAGGCGGATGCAGCCGCTTGCGATTCGTTTGCTGTCGGCTCCCTGGGGCAGACGCCCGGGGCCCGCATGCACCAGCGCATGTACGCCCACAATCGCGCAACAGCAAGCCATTCATCGTGGACTACCTTCACGGTGCAATACCCAAGGCAGCGGTCGAGCTCGATTGCCTGTCTTGGCATCAAGAAAGCCCCTGTTGCGTGAGTTGACCGAGCGCGAGCTGGTGCAAGGCTGCCTGAGGGGCGATTCGCGCGCCCAGGAGACGCTCTATGCCCGGTATGCCCGCCGCATGTATGCGGTATGCCTGCGCTACGCCCGACACGAACTGGAGGCCCAGGACCTGATGCAAGAAGGATTCATCCGCGTGTTCGGCAAGCTGAAGGACTTCCGCATGGAAGGCTCCCTGGAGGGCTGGGTAAGGCGCATCATGGTGCATACCGCCATCAACCACTACCGGAAGAAGAGCTTCCAGTTGGAGCGCTTCGGTCTGGAGCGCATGCCCGACGAAGTGGTGGAGGCCTCCGCGCTGGATGATCTGGGCACCGAGGAGATCCTGGGCATGGTGGCCGAGCTGCCCGACGGCTACCGGATGGTCTTCAACCTGTTCGCCATCGAGGGCTATGACCACGCGGAAATCGCCCAGTTGATCGGCTGCGGCGAAAGCACCTCGCGCAGCCAGTTGGCCAAGGCGCGACGCATGCTTCAGCACATGATCCAACAGAAAACGACCCCCATCCATGCGGGAAAGGCACCCCATTGACCAGCACTTCGCCAGAAGGCTGCAGGGCGCCTCGGTGGAGCCGCCAGCCTCGCTGGGCGCGGCCATCATCGCGGCGGCGAACCGCCAGCGGCGCGGGCTCCTCTGGCGTCGGCGCATAGGCTTCATCGCACTGCTCCTGATCCTGGCCGCCGGCATTCTCCGCTTCGGCCCATGGGCTCCCCCAACGCCTGGCGAACGCATCGCGCATCAGCGCGCATCCAACCTGGATGGCATGCCACCCGCGCCGCAGCATCAAGGGGGAGGTGCCTCCGCAAGCTCCACCTCCGCGCATCAGGCCATTCCTGAACAACAAGCGCAGGGTGGTGGTCTGAAGGCGAGAACGAACCAAGAAGGCTTGAGCGAGGCTCGAACCCCTAATGCTGCATCATCCGGCCGCGCGGGCTCCGGCGGGATTCCCATGCGCTCCGTTGACGGAATGACCCGCAGCCCAGAATCTCCGAAGGCATCCGCCAGCCATATCGTCAATCTTCCAGGGTCTGGCTCCCAAGAGGCGTTTGCGGCTGAAGCAGTGAGCAACAGCCATGGAGGATCGCGGGCAGAGACAATGCCCATGATTGAGGCAACAGCGCATGCTTCGCCCTTGCGGCCAGCACGGATGGCGCCTTTGGATATGGCCATGATGCTGGAGTGGCCCAAGCGCGAAATGGGACGGCAAGAGCTGATGGGAGCGCCCAGAGCCTCCGACTACTATCGGCCACGGGGGACCTGGTGGGTCGGGCCCATGGCAGCCCTGCACGCCGGCCGCTCGCAGTGGCAAGGCGGGCCGAAAGCGCTGGTTGAGGCGCTTGAAGGCAGCAACCGCTGGCGAGTGAATGTGTCGGGGGTCGTGTTGGTGGGGCGCACGTGGCCCAGCGGGGTCGGGGTCTGGACCGGCATTGAGGCGGACCGCTCCGAGCAGGCGTTCCGCCATGTGGAGCGTCGCGAAGAGCTGCGCGAGGATCTCGTGGTGGCGCAAATCGTGACGCTAAATGCCGCTGTGGTATTCACGGACATGGACACGGTGACCACCTTGGTCGTGCGCGAGTCGGCTGCCGAGGGCACCGATCGCCGGGTGCGCGTTCGCGTGCCGATCGAGTTCGGATGGGCGAATTCGATGGGCAGGTGGTCGCTCGGTGCCCGGGCAGGGGCCCATCTCGAGCACACCTCCGTGCGCTCATCCGGAAGCCTTGTGCTCGATGAGGCCGACGGCTTCATCCGCTCCCGCCAGCTGGGCCGTGGCGCGCTTCGGGCCCGCTACCCCATGAGCCTGTCTGTCATGGCCGGCCTGGATCTGGGTTGCCGCCTCAGCGAACGGCTCTCCTTCACCGCCGTTCCGTTCTTCACGCTTCCGGCAACGACCATCGGCGCGCGCGGCGGCGCCTGGGCCGAGCCCCAGCGCTTCGGTCTGCGACTACAATTACTCCACCGCTTCTGAATCGATGCGATCCCTCTCCCAAATCTCATTCGCGGCCCTTGGTGTGGCCATGTTCTGCGCCCCATGCGCCGCGCCCGGGCAATCGCTCGTCGGGCTCATGAGCCAGCGCGGAAGCGGCATCCTGCAGACCTGCGACACGAGCATGCATGTTGACTTCAGCACCACCTTGCTC
>CAZJTB010000492.1:0-2422 GCA_964548485.1 uncultured Chryseobacterium sp.
ATCCCTTCGCGCCCTTCACCGAAGGCATCGTGATCGTGCCCACCACCGGTGGTCCCGTGGTGCCGGTGCAGGGCAGCAACCTGTTCATGGAGCTGGTGAACCAATACGGCAACAACAGCAGCTTCGCCTCGCTGCCGAGCAACAACCCGTACACCATCCGCGCGCGCAACCTCTACGGCTCCACCCAGACCCACGGCAGCACCAGCGTGCAGATCCGCAGCAACGTGGAAGGCCTCTTCCCCATGGTGCGCCCGCAATGGCCCGCGCCCGCCCAGGAGGAAGCCAGCCCCTGGCAGTGGTGGGACCCCACCAGCCCCATCGCCCAGACCGTGGTGAGCGCCGGCCCGCCGCCCATCACCGCGCACATGGCCAGCAGCGCCAGCAACCCCGACATGAGCCCCACCAAGGGCCGCGCTTACCTGGACACCGTGATGGGCTACGTGAACCCGCGCATCGTGTGCGCCCTGCAGCTGGGCCCCTGCTCGCTGGTGGGCATCGATGAGGAGCAAGGCTTCGAGGCCGGCATCCGCCTGGCCCCGAACCCCGCGAGCGACCAGGTGCGCATCACCAGCAGCAACGGCATCATCCGCCGCTACCGCGTGCTCGACCTCAACGGCCGTCAGGTAGCGATGGACAACGCCAACAGCGCTGACTTCTACATGCAGCGCGATGGCCTGCAGAGCGGCGCCTACCTGGTGGAGCTGGAGACCGAATCCGGCTCGCGACTCGTGCGCAAGCTCGTGCTGGAGTAACCTGTGATACCATTGATCGGGAAGGCCGCCGCAAGGCGGCCTTCCTGCTTCCGTGCCCGAACGCCGCGCGCTTCCGTTCCTTCGCGCCATGAGCAGGCCGCTGGTGATCCGCTGCGACGGGCCCATTCCGTGGTCAACGAACGGCCATGCGCGCGCAGCGGAGGGGATCACCCTGCGCTTTGAGCGGCTCGCGGAACTTCGGCCGCGCCTGAGCGAGTTCCAGCTCCTGCTCGACCCGGTGGAGCGCGAGCGCGCCGAGCGGTTCCGCCAGCCGCACGACCGTGAGCGCTTCATCCTGGGGCACGGGCTGCTGCGCGAAGCACTGGCCGAGCGGCTCCAGATGAGCGCCACGGCGATCCGCTTCGCCCGAGGCCCGTACGGCAAGCCCCGCATCGAAGGCGTGGAGCTGCGCTTCAACTTCAGCGACACCAAGGATGCGGTGCTCATCGGCATGGGCTCCGATTCGGAGATCGGCGTTGACCTGGAGACGATGGACCGCGCCGTGGATCATGCCGCCGTGAGCGCGCACTACTTCACGCCGGAGGAGCATGAGAGCATCGCGCGCGCCCGCGATGGCAAGCGCCGGTTCCTGGAACTGTGGACGCGCAAGGAAGCGGTGCTGAAAGCATCGGGCGTGGGCATCATGGACGACCTGCGCGCCCTCCGCGTGGATGCGCCGGAGAACAGCACCACCATCGCGCACGAGGCGTTCATCAGCCTGGCTGCGCCGGCCTACCACGTGCGCACCTGGAGCATCGGCGAAAGGCACATCGCCAGCCTGGCCCTGCCCGGACCGGTGCCGAGCGTGCGGCAACTGGGCGGCTGATCACGCGCCCTCGCCCCAGAAGCGGCCGTGGAAATTGAGCAGGCCCAGGTGATGGCTGGCGCGGGTGACGGCGGTGTACAGCCAGCGCACATACTCGCGATCGATCATCTCCTCGGTGATGTAGCCCTGGTCCACGAACACGGTGCGCCATTGCCCGCCCTGCGCCTTGTGGCCCGTGACGGCATAGGCATATTTCACCTGCAGCGCGTTCGCGTGGCGATCCTCGCGCAGCAGGCGGTAGCGGCCCGCGCGCGAGGTGACCTCATGCGCATCAAGCACCGCCCGTTGCAGCAGCTGCAGGCGCGGCTGCGGAAGCGAGGGCCCCTCGCCCGCCAGCGTATCCAGCAGCACCTTGGCCTCCAGCTCGCGCTCCTGCCCGCCGGTCCACCAGCCCAGGGTCATGTCAGCGAAGCGCAAGCCATAGCGATCCTCGATGCGGTGAACGCGCTTCACGAGGAGCTGCTCGCCGTTGGCGATCAGGTCCGGCCTGCCATTGAGCCCCGCCCACAGGTAGTTGTTGCGCACCACCATCAGCCGGTCGCCGGGGCTCACCTCCTCCTCGTAGCCATGGATTCGCGCGCGCACCTGCTGGTTGTAGAGGTACGCGCGCTTGTTGCTGCGGCAGATGATGCACACCTCGTCATCGCCATCGCGCGCATAAGCGGTCTCCAGCGCATCCTGCAGGTCCAGGCCATCCACGCGCGCCACGTCTGCCGACGCCATGAAGCGCGGCATCGCCACCGCCTCTTCCGCGCGCGGCGCATCCTGCTCCGCACCCAGCGTGGCGGAAGCGCCAAGGAGCCCGCGCAGCGCGGTGGCATTGCGCAGGATGCCCGACTCCTCG
>CAZJTB010000493.1:0-2421 GCA_964548485.1 uncultured Chryseobacterium sp.
CAACAACCACACTTACATTTGATCAAAACCTGTCCTGATCGGGTAGACCACCTCATTGGAGAACGATGGCCAGGAATGGACACCTACTCCACCACCAACTTCCCTCCGGCCAACCACCGCGTGCCATCGGTGAGGTGCAGGTAGTAGAGGCCGGTTGAGGGTTGCAGGTTGGTGAGGTTGAGGGTTGTGCCGCGCATCACCTCCTCATGCACCATGCGGCCCGTGGCATCCAGCACCACCACCCGCAGCGGGCCTTGGGGTGTGAACGTTTGCGGTGGCTCGAAGCGAATACGCAGCGCCTGACCCCGTGCCACTGGATTGGGCGCCAGCTGCAGGTGCTCGTTCAGGTCCAGCGCATACTCCTGCACGCCCACCGTGTGGCAGCCCGGCACCACGCAGCCCAGGCTGTCGGTCTTCACCACCCAGGTCAGTTCATGCGTCTGTATGCCGGGGTCAAGCGGCACATATCGCCATGCCCCACCAGTCATCAAGAAGCCGCCATCCATGGTCCGCTCGACATCGGTGAAGTAGTGCTGGCCATTCAACAGCCTGTAATCCCTTGACCAGACCTGAAGGCCTTCGGCATCATGCCGCGTAATGATTCCTCGGCCGCCTCTTGTCCCCACTGTCACGAAACCACCATCCGGCAACACCTCGAAATCCGTCGCAGAGCTCCCATAACCAGGCGCTGAGCTCCATTCCCAGATCAAGTCGCCAGCGTTGCTCCGCTTGGTGAGCACCTGTGCCTGGTAGTACCAATCCATGTTGCTGGTGCGGCTGTTGCTCCATGTGATGACCGCGCCATCATCATCCACTCTGACAATCGAGGCTCCGTCGCCCTGTGCGCCCGTGTAACGGATCCAATGGATGGCCCCGGAAGGCGAAGTACGCATGAGCACGCTCCGGTCCGGGGCGTTCGAGCGGTACCCGGCCGCTGCGAATCCGCCATCGGGCAGTTCGCGCACCGCACCCAGCGCGCGGGCATGCACATAGGATTGCCACCAAGCCACATCGCCGCTAGAGGCCAGCTTCACGAGCAGGGCACGCGCAGGGGCAGTGCCGGTTGGCGACCCGATGGTGCCGCAGAGCACGAAGCCGCCATCGCTCAGCGGGGCGACGTCGTTGAAATAGTGGTAAAGCGAATCCTCAACCGGGAAGGTCATGATGAACTGCCTACCAATGCGCTCGCCGTCTGCGTTGAAGCGATATAACCAGGAGCTGTCGCCCACCGACCATCCTTCAGCCACGGCGGCCACGAATGTGCCATCATCCAGGTCGGCCATTGGATCAACGCCGCCGCGCGCATAGTAGCCCGAATCGCCTGGCTCGTACTCTTGCTGCTGCACCACGCGTCCCTGCTCATCTAGCATTCGCGTGAATACATGCACAGCGCCGACCGGATCGGCGGAATACTGCCAACCGAACACCAAGACCCCTCCGGCGACTTCCCTCACAGAGTTACCCGTTCCGCGGAAGCCAGCCTGCACGCTGTCCAGATGCACGTTGTAAGTGGACTGGCCGAGCACGGAATCAGCAACGAGGCAGGAGACTAGCAGGAGCAGTGACGGAAGTGCAATGCGGATATTCATGGCGGAGCCGTGTTTGATACACCACGAACATCCACAATCGCTTCGAGCCGTGCGCAACGGTTCCGAGCAACGGCATGCAACAGCTAGCAACGGCAGAAGCCGTTGCATGTGCGCCACGGTCATACGGCAGCTTGGTCGAGTTCCGCTATTTCTTCCTGAAGTACAACCGGATCGGCACCCCCGTGAAGCGCCAGTGCTCGCGCAGGCGGTTCTCGAGGAAGCGCTCGTAGCTGGGCTTGATGTACTGCGGCAGGTTGCAGTAGAAGACGAAGGTGGGCACGTGCGTGGGCAGCTGCTGCACGAACTTGATGGTCACCGTCTTCGCCTTGTACATGGGCGGTGGCTGGCGCTCGATCTCGGGGAGCAGCGCATCGTTCAGCTGACGTGTGGGGATGCGGCGCTTGCGGTCCTCATAGACCTGCATGGCGAGTTCCATCACCTTCAACAGGCGCTGTTTCTCCAGCACGCTGGTGAAGACCACCGGCACATCGGTGAAGGGCTCCATGCGCTTCTTCAAATCAGCCTCGAAATCGCGCAGGGTGTTGGTCTCCTTCTCGATCAGGTCCCACTTGTTCACCACCACCACCAGGCCCTTGCCGTTCTTCTGGATGATGCTGAGGATGTGCAGGTCCTGGTGCTGCATGGCCTCGCGCGCATCGAGCATGAGGATGCACACGTCGCTCTCCTCGATGGCGCGGATGCTGCGCATGACGCTGTAGAACTCGATGTCCTCCTCCACCTTGGCCTTCTTGCGGATGCCGGCGGTGTCGAGCAGGAGCACATCGTGTCCGAAGACGTTCCAGCGCGTATTGATGGGGTCGCGCGTGGTGCC
>CAZJTB010000494.1:0-2420 GCA_964548485.1 uncultured Chryseobacterium sp.
AACGCCTCAATGATCCCCTTCGCCGCCACCGGGATCTTCGTCCCCGGCCCGTACACATCAAAACACCCGGCCTGCTTGAGGAATTCGTAATGGTCCGGCGGGATCACGCCGCCGGCCACCACCAGGATGTCGGGCCTGTTGTAGGTCTCGCGCAGTTCCTTGATCACATCGGGCACCAGGGTCTTGTGGCCGCCGGCGAGGCTGCTGATGCCCAGCACGTGCACGTCGTTCTCGATGGCCTGCTTGGCCACTTCCTGCGGGGTCTGGAACAGCGGACCGATGTCCACGTCGAAGCCGATGTCGGCGAAGCTGGTGGCGATCACCTTGGCGCCGCGGTCGTGCCCGTCCTGGCCCATCTTGGCCACGAGGATGCGCGGGCGGCGGCCTTCCTGCTTGGCGAATTCATCGGCGAGGCGCATGGCCTCCTTCATCTCGGGGTCCTGCATGCTTTCCGCTGAGTAAACACCGCTGATGCTGCGGATCACCGCGCTGTAGCGGCCGTAGGCTTTTTCGAGAGCGTCGCTGATTTCTCCGAGGGTAGCTCTGTGTCTGGCTGCGGTTACCGCTAGCTCCAGCAAGTTGGCCTCCAGCTTCGAGCCACTAGCTTCTAGCTCGATCACGCTAGAGCTAGAAGCTAGTGGCTTGCGGCTAGCGGCTTGAGCCAATGCCTCCAACGCCTCCTTCACCTTCCCCTCGTCCCGCTTCGCCTTCATCGTTTTGAGCCGTGCGATCTGCTGCTCCCGCACTTTCGCGTTGTCCACTTCGAGGAGTTCGATGGTGGTCTCTTCCTCCACCGGGAACGCGTTCACGCCGATGATGCGGTCCTTGCCGGTGTCGATGCGGGCCTGGCGTTTCGCGGCGGCTTCTTCGATGCGCATTTTCGGCAGACCGGTCTCGATGGCCTTGCTCATGCCGCCGAGCTCCTCCACTTCCTTGATCCGCGCCCAGGCCTTGTGCACCAGCTCGTGCGTGAGGCATTCCACGTAGTAGCTGCCACCGAGCGGATCGATCCACTTGGTGATGCCGCTGTTCTTCTGCAGATAGAGCTGCGTGTCGCGCGCGATCTTGGCGCTGAAGTCGGTGGGCAGCGCGATGGCCTCGTCGAGCGAGTTGGTGTGCAGGCTTTGCGTGCCGCCGAGCACGGCAGCGAGCGCTTCCACGGTGGTGCGCGCCACGTTGTTGAACGGGTCCTGCGCGGTGAGGCTCCAGCCGCTGGTCTGGCAGTGGGTGCGCAGCGCCAGGCTCTTCGGGCTGGTGGCGCCGACCTCCTTCAGCAGCTTGGCCCACAGCAGACGGCCTGCGCGCATCTTGGCCACTTCCATGAAGAGGTCCATGCCGATGCCCCAGAAGAAGCTGAGGCGGCCTGCGAACTCGTCCACCTGCATCCCTGCGGCCATGCCCGTGCGCACGTACTCGATGCCGTCGGCGAGCGTGTAGGCGAGCTCCAGGTCCGCCGGCGCACCGGCCTCGTGCATGTGGTAGCCGCTGATGCTGATGCTGTTGAACTTGGGCATCTTCTTCGCGCAGTAGCTGAAGATGTCGCCCACGATGCGCATGCTGGGCCCCGGCGGGTAGATGTAGGTGTTGCGCACCATGAACTCCTTGAGGATGTCGTTCTGGATGGTGCCCTGCAACTGTTCTGGTGGTACGCCCTGTTCCTCGGCCGCCACGATGAAGAAGGCCATGATGGGCAGCACGGCGCCGTTCATGGTCATGCTCACGCTCATCTTGTCCAGCGGGATGCTGTCGAAGAGGATCTTCATGTCCTCCACGCTGCTGATGGCCACGCCGGCCTTGCCCACATCGCCTTTCACGCGCGGGTGGTCGCTGTCGTAGCCGCGGTGGGTGGCCAGGTCGAATGCGACGCTGAGGCCCATCTGCCCGGCGGCGAGGTTGCGGCGGTAGAAGGCGTTGCTCTCCTCGGCCGTGCTGAAGCCCGCGTACTGCCGGATGGTCCACGGACGGATGGCGTACATGCTGCCGTAGGGCCCGCGCAGGTAGGGCGGGATGCCGGCGGCGTAGTGCAGGTGCTCCAGTTGCTTGGTGTCCTCGGCGGTGTAGAAGGATTTGAGGGGGATCTCTTCGCGGTTGGGAATGCTGGGTGAAAATGGTGAGGGTGGAGAAAGTGGTGAGAGAGGCACTGCCCCCACTTTCTCACCATTCTTGCCCTTTTCACCAATCACACCCAGTGCATCCACCAACACATCGGTCAGCTTCTCCACCGTGTAGCTCCCGCCGATCGGATCGGCCACGCGCCCCAGGAAGCTCTCGTCGCGGAGCAGGTTATGGATGTTGCGGACGATGCGGCGTGCTAGGGCATCGCCTTCGGGCAGGGCAGGGGTGGGGATGGTGAGCCCATCGCAGCCGCCTGTGATCGCGGACACAGCTTGCAGTGTGGCCCGGATGAGGTTCTCGTGTGC
>CAZJTB010000495.1:0-1167 GCA_964548485.1 uncultured Chryseobacterium sp.
GGGCCATTGCTTGCCGTTCTCCCCGAGCTCGTCCCACTTCACCCCGGCGAAGAAAGGCACGATGCGGCTGATCTCCTCCAGCACCCAGCGCGGGTGGTACACCTTGCTGGCATTGCCGCTGCGGCGACCGGTCTTCTCCGCGTAGCGCTCCATGATGTCGCAGGTGATCTGGCCGTCGCTCTTGGTGCCTTCGATGGGCTCCACGGCGGCGTTCACGCGCTGGATGCGGCGCTCACCGTTGGTGAAGGTGCCGCTCTTCTCCAGGAAGCTGCTGGCGGGCAGCACCACGTGGGCGAGCTTGGCGGTCTCGGTCATGAAGAGCTCCTGCACCACGAAGAGCTCGAGCTGGCCCAGAGCCTTGCGAACGTGCAGCGTGTTGGGGTCCGTCTGCGCCATATCCTCGCCGGCCACCCAGAAGGCCTTCAGGGTGCCCTCCAGCATGGCGTCGTACATCTGCGGGATCTTCTTGCCCGCGTGGTGGGGCAGCTCCACGCCGTAAAACTGCTCGTACATCTGGATGTTCGCGGGCTCGTCCACCGCGAAGTAGCCTGCGCCCTGGTGGGGCTGGCAGCCCATGTCGGCCGCGCCCTGCACGTTGTTCTGGCCGCGCAGCGGGTTCACGCCCACGCCGCGGCGACCGATGTTGCCGGTCATCATCGCCAGGTCGGCGATCTGCATCACGGTGAAGGTGCCCTGGTAGTGCTCGGTGACGCCCAGGCCGTGGAAGCTCATGGCGGCGGGTGAGCTGGCGTAGGCCTTCGCGGCCTCACGCACGAGGTTCCGGTCCACACCGGTCTCGCGCTCCATGGCGTCGATGTCCACGGCGAGCACCTCCTTCTTGAAGTCTTCCCAGCCCTCGGTGCGCTGGTTGATGAACTCCTGCTTCACCCAGCCCTCCTTCACGATGTAGTGCATCATCATGTTGAGCAGGGCCACGTTGGTGCCGGGCTTCAGCTGCAGGTGGTAATGGGCGTAGCGGGCCAGCTCGGTGCGGCGCGGGTCGATCACGATCAGGGTCTTCCCCTTCATGATCTGCTGCTTGATCTTGGCGCCGGTGACGGGGTGCGCGTCGGTGGGGTTGGCGCCGATGACCATGATGGTGTGCGTGTCCTTCAGGTCGTCGATGCTGTTGGTGGCGGCGCCGGTGCCAAACGTCTTCTGCATGCC
>CAZJTB010000495.1:1267-2416 GCA_964548485.1 uncultured Chryseobacterium sp.
TAGAAGCGGAAGGCGTAGCGGCCCTTGAGGCAGGTGTGGCCCTGGTTGGCCTCGGCATCGTAGGGCGCGGTGATGCCCGCGACCTTGCCGTCTTTCACTTTGACCTCCAGGTTGCAGCCCACGCCGCAATAGGTGCACACGGTGCGCACCACCTCATCGGCCTTGGTCTCCTTGGCGCGGAACACGTCGGTGATGGCGCTGGTGGGGCAGGCCTGCGCGCAGGCGCCGCAGCTCACGCAGTCGCTGTCCTTGAAGCTCTCGCCGGTGCCCTTGGCGATCCAGCTGTCGAAGCCGCGGCCGGCCATGGTGAGCACCATCTCGCCCTGCACCTCGTCGCAGGCCCGCACGCAGCGGTAGCAATTGATGCAACTGCTGAGGTCGCTGACCATGTACGGGTGCGAAGTGTCCTTGGCGAAGGCGGCGTCGGGCCCGGCGGCATCGAGCGGATGGGCGCCCTTGGGGTAGCGCACGCTGTCCAGGTCGAAGCCGATCTGTTGCACCACGTTGTAGAGCTCGTTCTTCCCGTGGTCCTCGGTCTTGAGCTGCTCCACCGGGTAGTTGGTGAGCACCAGCTCCACGATGTTCTTGCGCAGCCGCTCCATGCGCGGGCTGTTCACCGTGATGTACTGCCCCTTGGCGATAGGCGTGTGGCAGCTGGCCATCACCTTGGTGGGACCGTCCTGCTGCAGGGCCACCTCCACGCTGCACACGCGGCAGCTGCCGAAAGGCTCCAGGTTGGGCGCGTCGCAGAGCGTGGGCACGGGGTTGGGACCCAAGTGCCGCTTCAGGAAGGCGAGCATCGTTTCCCCCTTGTTGATGGGGAAGGCCACACCATCGATGTAGGCGACGTCGACCTCGGTGGAAGTGATGGGCGTGGCCTCGGCTTTGGCGCGGGCATCGGGCATCCGGGTCATGGGCGGACAGGTTGAGCTACGAAGATAGTGAGGGGTGGATGGAGCCACAGATCGGGTGGGGCGTCTGCGGCGCTGGAAATACGGCCGCAGATGACGCAGATGTCGCAGATAGGCACGTTGGCTGAGCAGTGAAAGGCCGTGAAGGGCACCTGTGATAGCAATTGATAGCTGCAATGCCAAGGGGGCATGGCATTCATCTGCGTCATCTGCGGCTGTATTCATGCCGTATTGGGCG
>CAZJTB010000496.1:0-2404 GCA_964548485.1 uncultured Chryseobacterium sp.
ATTGGTATTTCACCGGCGACTACCCCACGCCCGGCGGCAATCGCGTGGTGAACCGGGCGTACATCAACTACCGCGAGGGCAAGAACGTGCGGGCCTATTGAGCCCATAGTCCGTGAAGGAGACTGACGCATCAGGCCCGGCCGGTTTCCGGTGGATGCGCCCGATTGGCCGCGATATCGTACTGGTGGCGCTTGGAGCCGCCTTTGCGCTGGCTCCGGCCATCATCAATGGGTTCCCATTCGTTTATTCCGATACCGGCACCTACCTGCGCAGCGCGTTCACGGGCCATGTGCCGTTCGATAGGCCTTACTGGTATGGCGCATTCGTGCGGCTGTCCAGCATGGATGGGCGCAGTCTATGGGGGGTGGCCGCGGTGCAGTCGCTGCTGTGCGCCATCTGGGTGCTGCGCGTGATGCGTCTGGCGCTGCCCAATCTTCGCTCACCTGCTCCTTACCTCGCCCTGATGCTCCTCTTGACTGCGGGCACAGGAATGGGCTGGTACGCAGGGCTCCTGATCCCCGATGTGTTCACAGGCATTGGCCTCCTTGCGATTTACGCGCTGCTGCATCCGGCCAGCCGACCCGCAGGTCGCCTTGCCGATGCCGCGCTGATCATCGCGGCATGCTGGTTCCATACGAGCAACCTGCTGATACTGCCGGCCTCGGGGCTGGTGCTGATCCTCTTCCAAGGCAGGAGCCATCGGCCTGTGCGCATGGCCCTCTGGCTGACCGTGAGCATGGGCGTGTGGGGCAGCCTGGCGCTGGCCAATTGGTTGCACGAGGGCGAGGCCTATGCATCGCGCAATGGACACGTGTTCCTCATGGGGCGCATGCTCGACTTGGGCATGTTGGGGCCTTATCTCGAGGAGCACTGCGCCGAGGAGGCTTTCTTCATCTGCCAGTACCGCGACAGCCTTCCACCGCACAGCCAGGAGTTCCTGTGGGGCGAAAGAAGCCCGGTTCAGTTGCAAGGCGGCTGGGAGGCCACGAAGGAGGAGTACAATCGCATCGTGCGGGGCTCATTCCTGGAGCCGCGCTACCTGCTTTGGCATGTGCGCGGCAGCGTCGAGGCCACATGGCGGCAGTTGATGATGTGGGAGGTCTGTCATGCCATGCGCTCCGATTGGTACCGGCTCCCCGAGAGCGCCCCGCGTTCGGCAATCGCCTCGTATGTCCCTTCCGAGGAGGCTCGATTCATGCGCGCGCGCCAGAATGGAGGCCGTGGCGAATTGAGCATGCGATGGCCTGATGCGCTCTATCGGATCGTGCTCGCCGCATCGCTCCTGGTAGCGCTGATCGCAGCCATTCGACCGGGAGGAGAGCAAAAGGATGCACGGCGCATGCTGGGCTTCGCCGTCGCCGCGGTCGTCATCGGCGCTTGGGTGTGCGCTTCGCTGAGCATTGCGGACTCGCGCTACCTCGGCCGTGATTCGTGGGTGCTGCCGATAGCCGCTTTCCTGTTCGCTGCCGCGAACGGATGGCTGGGCAGCGCTAGTGCGCCGGCTCGATCAAGCGCCCATTCCGCCTGAGCTTCTTCAGCACCCTGGCTGGGGCATCGATGCGTGCTCCGGCATGAACCATCACCGAAGAGCCAGCATCGGCGCGGATCAGCGCCTTGCGCTCCAGGCGCAGCTCCGTGCCCGCGAGCAGGTGCAGCACGCTGCCGTTGGCCAGCCGAAGCTCGCTCTTGCGCTCCAACGTGATGGTGGCGCCTTGCAGCGCAGTGAATCGTGTGGGTGGCGCGAAGTAGCGCCGCCCACCCACCTCGGCCATCAGGGCCATGCGCGTTGGCGTGATCGAGCGGTCGATGAGCAGCCGCTTGCCCTTCGAGACGATGAGCGAACGTCCCTCGCGCCCGCGCAAGGGCGGCAGTACGATGCTGTCGCCGCTCCAGACGACATCGTTCGCGATGCGCGTATCCCCGGTGCTCACGCGGACGACTGCCGCGCCGTCAGGTCGCTCGCTCAGCAGCTCCACACGGATGCCATTGAGCCTGATGGTGCGGTTATCCGGCGCGGTGGCCAGCCTGGTTTCGCGCTTGCCGGCCGATGAGAGCGTGAGCATGCATGCCGTGGAGGGGTTGGTGCCCATGCCGATGGCCCGGGTTCCGCTGATGCGGAGGGCGTGCTCGGGCGCGCCGAAGAAGCGCGGCGACAGGGGGGTCGCCCCTTGCTTGGGCAGCAGCACGCTGGGCACATAATGCTCGCCGCGCTCCAAGGCCTTGTCGCCGTTGCGATCGAACACCATGAGCTCCTGCTCGCTGTTGCCGCTCAGCGGGTTGGGCCTGATGCGCCGGAAGCCGACGGTGTTGCCGCCGAATGGGCACCCGTCGCGCAGCGTGTCCGCCAGGGCCAGGTCGAAATGGCCATTCGCGGTGAGCGGCCGCAGGTAATCGGCGAGCCCGC
>CAZJTB010000497.1:0-2402 GCA_964548485.1 uncultured Chryseobacterium sp.
GAGTTGTTCGTGACCCATAGCACGGTCTGCGTGCCGGAGAAGTTGCCACTATTGGTCCCGCCCGCCACATCGCGCACCTGGAATTCGCCTGCCGTGGCGGTGATGTTGAGGCCGATGCGATTATGCACGTTCCCACTGACTTCGGCGGTGTTCGAGGTGGAAAAGCCCGATCCGATCTGCAGCAGGGCGGCCGTGGTGGTGGCCGCGCTGTTGGCCGAGAGGGCCAGGTCGAAGCGGTACATCAAGGTGTTCGGCGTGGGCGAGAAATCGGTGGTGCGGCTGTACACCCCGGAATTGCCGCCGGTGCGCGCATAGCGGAGCTTGTTGTTGCCTCCACCAGTGTTGATCGAGATGACCACGTTCGAGCCAGAGGTGGCGATGGCGTTCCACTGGCCAGAGGAGGGCGTCGCGCTCACATAATCGCCCACGGTGGTGGATGATCCGAAGGTCTGCTGAAAGAGCTGGGCATGGGATTCGATCGAAGCAGCTGCGACAAGGCAGGCCGCCGCAAGGAGGCGAGTGGAATGAAGCATGGAGCTCGGGTTAGTGGGACGCTGTCAGAAAGGGCGGGCCGAATTTAGGGAGCTCGGGCACACCAATCAACGCCGCGCGGCCCCTCCGTTTCCGGAAGGGCCGCGCCCGTTTATCCGTTGTGTGTCAGCCCTCTACCTCACCACCACCACCGGCAGGGTCCGGCTGGCTTCGCTGTTGCTCACGCGCACGTACCAGATGCCGCTGGCCAGGTCGCCGGCCGGAACGGTCATGCGGCCAGCCTGTCCGGCTACACGGCGCTGCATCCACACCTGGCCGGCCTCGTTGAGCACCTCCAGGGTCAGGGGCAGCTGATCATTGAATCCGTGCTCCACCACCAGGTGGTCGCCGTTCATCCAGGCGCGCATGGGCACTTGGGCCGCTGCTTCAATGCCGGTGCTCAGTTCCACGGTAATGGTAACGGTGCTTGTGCTTGAGCAGATGCCGTTGCTGGCCGTGAGGGTTACAGTGTAGGTGCCGGGCAGGTCATAGGCGTGCTCGGGCGCTTCTTCAGTGCTCGTATTGCCGTCGCCGAACTCCCAAGCGAAGCTGGTGGCATCGGTGCTGGTGTTGATGAAGGCAATCATTTCGCCCACCAGCACCACCGGGCTCGGTGCCGAGGCCATGGCCAGCGGTCCGGGGCCTGCGCCCACGGTGGCTTCAGCCGTGGCCATGCAGCCGTTGGCATCGATCACCTCGGCGGTGTAGCTGCCTGCGCTTGCGGGGCGCTCAGCAGCCGCGATGCCGTCGTTCCAGATCACGGTGTAGGGGGCCTGGCCTCCACTGATGCTAAGGGCGATGGCGCCGTCGCCTGCCGATGGGCAGCTCGCGTCGGTCACGTCTGCTTCGCCCACGATGGGTGCGGGCTCCGCGATGGTGAAGCCGCCCACGAGCGAGGCGCAGCCGAGGTAGCCGCCCACGGTGATCTCGTAGTCGCCAGCGGGCAGGCCCATGATGCTCACCAGGCCATTGGCGTCATCGAAGGTGCCGATGGGCTGGCCCTGCGCGTTGTAGAAGGTCACATCGCCTTGTCCTTCGGCCAGTTCAACTTCGGCACCGCCATTGGCATCGCCGTGGCAGGTGGCGCTGGTGGCCATGACGCTGAGGGGCGCGCTGGCGTGGATCATGAAGCGGGGCGTGGTAGCGTTGGCGGCCGCATCGCAGCTGAAGCTGTAGGTGGTGCCTTCGTCGAGCACGGTGATGGTGCCGGTGAGCAGGTCCTCCAGCCGCAAGCAGGTGAGGCCCTGCTGGGCGAGGCCGGTCGCCGTCACGGTATAGGTGCCGGTCACGGCCACATCCACCATCACCGGGATCTGGATGGCCGTGGTGAAGGGTCCGAAGGCGTTGATGGCCATTACGGCGCCGTCGCCCATGGTGCCGATCTGCGGGGCCTGCGGGTGGCTGAAGTTGAACTTGGGCACATCATCGCCGGTGAACTCCGGCTGGCCGGTGGTGAAGACCACCACGGTCTCATCGCTGAAGGTGTTGATGCCGCTAGTGAGGCGCAGGCGCAGGAAATCGGGCGTCCCCTCGCTTCCGCCGAAGAAGCCGCCGCTGTTGCCGCCCACCTTGGCGCTCTCGCTCACCGTGGTGGTCACGGCCGATCCGGTGGCCTTCAGGTAGAAGCCCTGCATGCTCTGGATGGTGTTGGTGCCGCCGTTGGTGCCAGCGTTGAGGCTGATGTCCCAGGTGGCCATGTTGCCCGTGGCCGGATCGAAGTAGGTCACGTAATCTTCCACGTTGGCCCCGCGGCTGATCTGGTCGAAGGCGATGGGGCTGGGCAGCGGATTGGCCACCAGGTTCCAGCCGTCAACGGTGGGGTTGCCGGTGTTGGTCCAGGTCATCGGTAGGGAGATGGGCGAGGCGGCGAT
>CAZJTB010000498.1:0-2399 GCA_964548485.1 uncultured Chryseobacterium sp.
CGAATATATAAGTCGATTTTGGTGATTCGAAACGGTTGTTGAAAACTATTCGATTGCCTTACGCTGCACACCAACCCGGCAACGTGAGGTGCATGAGGTGCCATGAACAATCGGCGCTCACAGTTTCCTTGTGCTTGCACAGGTCGCCGCGAAAGGAACGATGGGTAGCGGCCTTAGCTACCCTTCTTCTCCTTCCTCGCCTTCACCTCTTCCTTCAGCAATTTCCCATCCGGCAGGAAGTAGAGCTCGGCCTTCTCCTTCTCCGATTCCACCTTCACCTTGAAGAGGCTCGCATGTTCCAGCGTGGCGTGCTCTTCCACGTCCTCGATCTTCCACGAAGCGTAGTTGCTGGCTTTCAATGCGCGCATGATTGGCCCGTTCAGTTCTTCCTTCTTGATGTCATTTTCGGTGCGCACCCAAGCGCCATCGGTGGTGTAAACGGCCGTGTGCTTCTCGCCCTTCAGCGTGAACTCGGCGCGGAAGAGCTTGGTGCCCTGCTTCCACTCCTTCACGGCGGCCTTGGGGTAGGTCTGCGCAAGATGCGCTTTCGCGGAAGCGGGTGGAACGACGGGCTGCGGCTTCTGGGCAATGAGCTGTCCGCTGAGCAGGAACGCGGTGCTGAGGATGATGCTGCGCATGGTGGGCGTGAAGCTAGGTTGATCACGATTCATCCTTGTGAGATTGGTTGACGACACGGCATAGACCACGAATCGGCTCCGAGGTTCAACGGGTCGGCTCGGGCTGGTGTCCTTGTTTAATTGAACGAGCCAGCCCTTTGGTTACGATGCCCTTTCGGCCATCGCTTACGTGACTAGAAGGTGAGTGCGCGGGCGTCCACGATCAGCGCGGCGCTGCCGGAGCCGATAGTGCGGTAGGCCGTGCGGCGAAGGCCAGCGCTTTGATCGTGGTCGCCTTTTGGCTCCACCTTTTGGCGAAGCAAAAGGTGGAAATCGCATTGTCCGCGAACTGTCAATGGCAATCCATCACAGCCACACAGTAACTCCATCCTGCTCGGCCTCGCTCAATTCTTCCCGATGAACTCCAAACTCACGCTGTTGATGCAGTACCGCAGCCCCGTCGGCTTCGGACCATCATCGAACACGTGCCCCAGGTGCGCGCCGCACCGCCCGCAGGTGGTCTCGGTGCGCACCATGCCCCAGCTGCGGTCCTCGTGGTAGAGGATGGCGTCCTTGCGCGCGGGCTGGAAGAAGCTGGGCCAACCGCAGCTGCTGGCGAACTTGCTGTCGGCCTGGAAGAGCACGTTGCCGCACACCGCGCAGGCGTAGGTGCCGATGCCCTCGAAGTCCCAGTACTTGCCGGTGAAGGCGCGTTCGGTGCCTTTCTCGAAGGCGATGTAGTACAGGTCGGCGGGCAGCAGCTTCTTCCATTCGCTCAGCGGCACGTTCAGCTTGGTGGTGTCCGTGTGCGAGTAGTACGGATTGCCGCTGTGGTCGTACTGGCTCATGTCGGTGTGGCTCATGGCAGGTGCTTTCGGTGCTTGTCCGCTGCTGCCGCAAGCCATGAGGAGCAGCGAGGCGAACAGGGTGGGGGAGATGCTCCGCGAGTTCATGCCCGTTGGTCGGATGCGAAGGGCGCGCATGACAAAGGTTGGTGCATCAACCTTCGAGAGCGGTGTTCGGTTCGGAAGAGTGGGGAAGGTTGTGGGTTTATGCCAACGCACAGTCCTCGCCCCTTGGTTGAGGGTTGAAGGTTGCAAATCCCTCAACCGGCTTCAACCCTCAACCTTTATCAACCCCCAACCTTCAACCTGTATTCCAACGCTGTTGAAATTTTCCTTCCCCTTTAGGGGAAGAGCGCCCAGCCTCGGAAACGGGCGATCCAAATCTGCCGGACCTGACCATTTATTTGCCGCCCTGAAAATCTTCGGGGAAGCATGGCCAAGAAGTCAACGAGCGGGGATCTGGTGATCGTGGAGTCGCCAGCGAAAGCGAAGACCATTGAGAAGTACCTCGGTGAGGGCTTCACCGTGCTGAGCAGCTACGGCCATGTGCGCGACCTGCCCGAGCGCGACCTGAGCGTGGATATCGAGAACGGATTCGAGCCCACCTACATCATACCCGATGACAAGAAGGGGCGGCTCTCGGAGCTGCGGAAGGCCAGCGACAAGGCGGTGACCGTATGGCTCGCGACTGATGAAGACCGCGAAGGGGAGGCCATCAGCTGGCACTTGAAGGAAGCGCTCAAGCTCCCCGACGACAAGGTGAAGCGCATCACCTTCAACGAGATCACCAAGCAGGCCGTGACCAAGGCCATGGAGCAGCCGCGCACCATCGACATCCACTTGGTGGATGCGCAACAGGCCCGCCGTGTGCTGGATCGCCTGGTGGGCTACGAGCTCAGCCCCGTGCTCTGGCGCAAGGTGAAGCCCAGCCTCAGCG
>CAZJTB010000499.1:0-2397 GCA_964548485.1 uncultured Chryseobacterium sp.
GAGCATGATGTCAATCCCTCCTCTTCCGCATCGCCTCCCGATCACACGACCCTCCCGCCCTGGCGGGATGCGCTAACCGGGCTGCGTACACCCCGAGCAAAATGAACAAGGCCCAACGAGGGGCCTTGTCAATCGCGGAGAGGGGGGGATTCGAACCCCCGGTACAGTTTAACCCGTACGGCAGTTTAGCAAACTGCTGGTTTAAGCCACTCACCCACCTCTCCGTAGGAGAAAAGAACAACCCTTTCCGAAAGGGTGCGCAAATATAGGCGGGGCATCTTCATGGGAACGGTCCGTGCGTGCAGCGGCTACATTTGGCGCCCACGAAAAACACCATTGAACATGGCCAAGGAAGTCGTCATCGTATCCGCCGCGCGCACGCCCATCGGGAGCTTCGGAGGCGCATTGGCCGATGTGCCCGCCACCAAGCTCGGCGCCGAAGCCATCAAAGGCGCCTTGGCGAAGGCCGGCCTCGCTGCCGATCAAGTGAACGAAGTGATCATGGGCAGCGTGCTCCAGGCCAATCTGGGCCAGGCACCGGCACGCCAAGCGGCCAAGTTCGCAGGCCTGCCCAACGAGGTGGCCTGCACCACCGTGAACAAGGTGTGCGCCAGCGGCATGAAGGCGATCATGATGGCCGCGCAGGATATCCTGCTCGGCGATGCCGACGTGGTGGTGGCCGGTGGCATGGAGAGCATGAGCCAGACGCCCTACTATGTGGAGAAAGGCCGCTACGGCTACCGCTACGGCCACGGCCAGCTGACCGATGGCATCGTGAAGGATGGCCTTACCGATGTGTACCACCAGACCGCCATGGGGGTGAGCGCCGAGCTATGCGCCAAGGAGCATGGCATCAGCCGCGCGGACCAGGATGCCTTCGCCATCGAGAGCTACACCCGCAGCGCCGCTGCATGGGCCGCGGGCAAGTTCAAGGACGAGATTGTGCCGGTGACCGTGCAGACGCGCAAAGGCGACGTGGTGGTGAGCGAGGACGAGGAGTACAAGAACGTGAACTTCGAGAAGGTGCCCGCGCTGAAGCCCGTGTTCCAGAAGGACGGCACGGTGACGGCCGCCAACGCCAGCACCATCAACGATGGCGCCGCCGCGCTGGTGCTCATGAGCGCCGAGAAGGCCCAGGCGCTCGGGCTGAAGCCGCTGGCCCGCGTGCTCAGTTACGCCGATGCCGAGCAGGCGCCTGAGTGGTTCACCACCACCCCTGCCAAGGCCCTTCCCCGCGCGGTGGAGAAAGCCGGCCTGAAGATGAGCGACATCGACTTCGTTGAACTGAATGAGGCGTTCAGCGTGGTGGGCATCGCCAATACCCGGCTGATGAATCTGGACCCCGCCAAGGTGAACGTGAACGGTGGCGCTGTGAGCCTGGGCCATCCCCTGGGCTGCAGCGGCGCGCGCATCATCGTCACCCTCATCAACGTGCTGAAGCAGCAAGGCGGCCGCTACGGGGCAGCAGGCATCTGCAACGGCGGTGGCGGCGCGAGCGCGATGGTCATTGAAAAGCTGTAGCCCTCACCAATGCCCCAGGCGCGCTGAAGGTGCCCACGGTTAAAGGTTTCGTCCAACCGGCAACCAGCGACTTCCAGCCCTCAACCTTCCGATTCAACCATGTCCGCCGTCATCTGCCCCCTATCCATCGTGCCCGTCCGTTCTGAGCCGAGCCATCGGAGCGAGATGGTGTCGCAATGGCTCTTCGGTGAAACCGCGCAAGTGACCGATAGCGAAGGTGAATGGAGCCGACTCCGCTTCGACCACGACGGCTATGAAGGCTGGGTGGAGCACAAGCAGCTGCTGCCCTGCCCCACGCCCAACTTCGATCCCGACCTGCGCGTGATCGACCAGAGCACGATCGTGGACCTCGGCGAGCGGCAGGTGCCCCTCACCTATGGCGCGGTGCTGCCCTTCTTCCAGGAAGGCACCATTCTGTGGCAGAACCACCGCGTGCCGGTGCAGGCGGTGACCAACCACCGGCCCGACCTGGAGCGTGCCGACCTGCTGGAACTCTACATGCACCCCTTCCTGGGCGCGCCCTACCTCTGGGGTGGCCGCACCCCGTGGGGCGTCGATTGCAGCGGATTGGTGCAGATGATCTTCATCCTCATGGGCATCTACCTGCCGCGCGATGCGAGCCAGCAGTCCGCCGAGGGCGATGTGGTGGAGCTGCTCGACCTGTGCGAGCCCGGCGACCTGGCCTTCTTCGACAACCCCGAGGGCCGCATCACGCATGTGGGCATCGTGCTCACCCGCAATGAGGAGGATGACCTGCGCATCATCCACAGCAGCGGCCGCGTGCGCATCGACAAGCTCGACCAGCAGGGCATCTACAACGAGGAAGCCGCGCGCTACACGCACAAGCTGCGCATGGTGCGGCGGGTGCTGTGAGGC
>CAZJTB010000500.1:0-2395 GCA_964548485.1 uncultured Chryseobacterium sp.
CCCGATACCGGAGCCGCCCCAATGGCGCTGACCCGGATCAGAAGGCGTAGCCGATGGAAATGCCTCCGCGCAGCATGGGGAAGAGCTTGTTGCGGAACCAGGCTTCGGCCATGCGGTCGTCGGCGCGGGCATCGGGATCGGTGAGGATATCGCCCAGCAGGAACACCTGCACATCAGCGTCATCCTGGTACTTCTCGATGTTGCGCTTGATGGTGAGGTAATCGTCCCGGTCCAGGTTCGGATCGTTCGTCTTCAGGTACACCGTTCCGATGCCCATGCCGTAGCCCACGTTGAAATCGAGATAGACGCGCGGGCTAAGCTCGACCTGAACCCCAAGGCCCAGGCCACCGCCGAAGGCGCTGACATTGCCATCGAGATTGGCATTGATGATCCCGCCATTCTTCTCGTATTCGTAAGGCACCAGGAAATTGTAGTTGAAGTAGCGCAGGAAGACCTCGAGGTAGAATCCCTTGAAAGCCTCGCGCGTGTAATAGCGGAAGTAGGGATTCACGAAGGGGCCTTTCGGCTACACGTCGCCGGTGTAGGTCTGCCGCTCTCCCTCCAGGTCGCCGATGGCGCGCACCTTGATCACGCTGGGCAGCTTGTAACCGGCAAGCAGGCCGGCGGTGGTCTTCGGGCCGAGCTTCTGCTCGTAGTTGAGGCTCACGGAAAGCAGCGCGTAGCCCGTGAGGTTGGTTTTCACCACCCGGCGCGCGCTGAACAATCCCGAAGCGATGGCTCCCTGCGCATGCGCGCCCATGGCGAAATGGGCCAGGATGACGATGAGGATCAGCTTTCTCATGGTCGGTAGGGTTTGGCTTCCGAAAGTAGAGCAAGAACCCGGAATGATGCCTGCGTCAAAGAGGTATCCATTCTGCCTGACGCCTGGTGCCGCGTGACGCTGAATGGCCTAACGACAGACCTGCCCCGAAGGGCGAGGGTGCCCCATGGGCAGGCACCAGCCCGCATCCCGTCATCAGGGAACACCGCCCTGCGCCATCCGGTATTGCATGGCTGCGCCGCCCCCCCTCTATATTCGCGCTCACGCGGCCCCAGCGGCCATTCCCACTCCTCGCATGGCCACCAAAGCAGAGCTGCTCGCCCGGCTCGAAGAAATCGTTTCGCACGAAGACGTTGAAGCCGCCGCTGAAGCGGTGGAAGTGACCAAGGAGGCCTATGAGGCCCTGCTGGCGGCGCAGCAGCAATCGGAGCACAGCGAGGGCGAGGCCCAGGCGGCCGAGGGCACGGAGGGCGAAGCGCCCATCGCGGTCGAATCGGCGGCACTGATCGATGAGGAGGACAAGCGCTTCAAGCAGCTCCTCGACAGCTACAACCAGCGGGTCAACGAGATACGCCGCCGCAAGCAGAAGGAGGAGGCCGAGAACCTCGCGGCCAAGCTGGCGGTAATGGAGGAGCTCAAGCAGCTCATCGCATCGGAGGAGAACATCGGCTCGGCCTTCACCCGGTTCAAGGATCTGCAGGAGCGCTGGAAGCAGATCGGCACGGTGCCTTCACAGGCCTACCGCGAGCTCCAGCGCGATTTCAGCCACCTGCTGGACGAGTTCTTCTACCACATCCGCATCTACAAGGAGCTGCGCGACCACGACCTGCGGAAGAACACCGGGCTGAAGCAGGCCCTGGTGAGCGACGTGCAGGCCCTCGCGCTCATGGATGCGAGCACCCCCGGCGCGGTGCGCGACATGGAGACGCGCATCCGGAAATACCAGGATGAATGGCAGCACGTCGGCCCCACGGTGAAGGAGGAGTGGGAGGCCATCCGCGACGGCTTCTGGAACGCCACCCGGCAGGTGTACGACAAGATCAACGAGTACTACCGGGCGCGCCGCTCCGAGCACGAGGCCAACCTCGAAGCCAAGAAGGCGCTGGTGGAGAAGGTGCAGGCCCTCACCGCTGACCTGAAGGCGGAGAGCACAAAGGAATGGAAGGAGCTCACGGACCAGGTGCTCGAGCTCCAGAACGCGTGGAAGAGCATCGGTTTCGCCACGAAGAAGGACAATGAGCGCGTGTGGAAGGAGTTCCGCGACCAGTGCAATGTCTTCTTCACCGCGAAGCACGAATGGTTCACCGCGCTGAAGGACCGCTACAAGGCGGCGCGCGACAAGAAGATGGCCCTGATGAACGAGGCCATCGCGCTGAAGGATAGCACCGAGTGGCGCAGAACGGCCGACCGCCTGAGGTGCTTCAGCAGCAATGGCGGGAAGCGGGCAGCGCCGGGCCACGCGATGAGAACAAGCTCTGGAACAAGTTCCGCGAGGCCTGCGACGCCTTCTTCCAGAACCGGAAGAAGACCTTCGAGCAGCAGGATACGGAGCAAGCCGTGAACGTGCAGGCGAAGGAGGCCCTCATCGCCGAGATCGACGCCTTCCAGCACAGC
>CAZJTB010000501.1:0-2382 GCA_964548485.1 uncultured Chryseobacterium sp.
TCGCTACAATCTACCGTTGCACGGTCAACTTGGTCACGCCGAGCTTGTACTCGCCCTGGAGAAGCTCGCAGGTGTACAGGCCTTCGGAAAGACCAATCAGGTCAAGCTCCACCATGCGCTGGCCCTTGGCCAAGCGCACCGCTCGCACAAGGCGGCCCTGCGGGTCGCTCACGCGCAGAGTGGCGGCACTCATGCTCGCATCACGCATCGCATGGACTTCAATGGCAGAGAATGGACCCTGCCGCGCGAGCAATCGCGCTACTCCACGATCACCTTCCCGCCCGCCAGCCACCTGGTGCCATCGGTGAGGTGCAGGTAGTAGAGACCAGGCCTCACCCCTAGCCCCTCTCCCAAGGAGAGGGGGGCCGATCCCGTTGCAATGCCAATATGCACCTCATGCACCACCCGCCCCATTGCATCCAGCACCACCGCGCGCAGCGGGCCGTTGGGCGTGAAGCCTTGCGGCGGCTCGAAGCTGATGCGCAGCGCCTGGCCAGCGGCCACGGGGTTGGGTGCGATGCTCAGGTACTGGTTAAGCCCCAAAGCCACCTCCTCTATGCCCACGTTCTGGCAGCCCGGCACCAGGCAGCCGTGGCTATCGAGCTTGATCAGCCAGTTGTCGCGCTTGTAGGGCAAGGGGTCCAGGACACCCTGGCGGGAAATGCCGCACATGATCAAGCCGCCATCGCTGGTAGCGCGCACAGAATAAGCGGCGCTTTCGGCATCATCGCTGGCATAGAACCAATAGCGGCGCATCCACAAAGAGTCTAAGTTCTGGTCTAGTTCCAATACCAGGGCCACATAATCCGGGTCCAATCCGGTCTGGTAGGTTCCACCAACCATCCAATAATTCGAGCTTCCCTTGCGCAGAAGATGAACAGCTATAGCATCGATTTCGTGGTGATAATCCTTCCTTCCCAAGAATGTACCATTGGCGGAGTACTTATACAGGCACGCCCACGAGTCCTCCGTTTGGAGAGCAGGGTTATCATCCCAATTGCCAGGCATGAGCACCTGGCCCCCTTCGTCGATCAGTGCTTGTATGCCACTGGTATTTGCATACAGCCCGTGGTAGCGCACCCACTGCACGTTGCCAGCACTATCGGTGCGGAGAACCACCGCCTCGTCCTGCTGGGCATTGCGCGATCCGCCCAGCACGAAACCACCGTCGGGCGCCTCGCGCGCGTTCTGGATGTACTGCGCCTGCGGGTAGATGCGCTCCCAGAGGATGGCGCCAGTACTATCCAATCGGGTGATGCAGCCACCTTGCCCCGGGGTGGTGTTGGCGCACCAGCCGCAGTGCAGGAAGCCGCCATCGGCCAGGGCCAGCAATTGCCGCGTGCCGTGGTTGCCGTTCACCGCGTTGCTGTCCGACTTGAGGAAGCGCGTGCGGATGGTGTCGCCCTCGCTGTTCCACCAGTAGAGGTAGGTGATGTTCGGCGCGGTGCCACCGTACTCGGTCATCGCGCCAACGTATCGGCCACCGCTGATTGATGAGATCGGGTCGATGATGCCGGGATAGGTGTCACGTTGCCGACGATGCTCCTTCTCCCATACAAAGCCACCTTCAAGGTTGAATTTAGCTATGTGCACAGCCCCAACGGAGCTATCCAATGACCAACCAAAGCTGAACATTAGATACCCATCCGGCAGCTCGTTCACGGATAGGGCCCCGGTGTAAGAAATGACGCTCGGGTGCTCGCGCACCACGTTGAAGGTGGTTTGCGCGGCAACGGCCAGGACCAGCAGATGAGCCGGAAATGCGAGTGCGCTTCTCATGGTTCGCCTCTTGCTAAGGTAGGTGAGCGGCGCGCCCTACGCGCGCCGCTCGCTCGCTACAATCTACCGTTGCACGGTCAACTTGGTCACGCCGAGCTTGTACTCGCCTTGGAGCAGTTCGCAGGTGTACAGGCCGTTGGCCAGTCCCAGAAGGTCCAGCTCAACCAGGCGCTGCCCAGCGGCCAGGCGCAGGGTGTTCACCACGCGGCCTTGCGGGTCGCTTATGCGCAGCATGGCGGCCTCATCCAGGTCCACCGAGATCACCGCCCAGCTCTTGCCTGAAGTGGGGTTGGGGTGGGCCTCCAGCACCGGGCGATCCGCGCTGGCGCGCTCGCGCATGGGGAAGAGGCGCAAGCTCTTCTCGGTGCTCGGCTCTTCAGCCGCAGGCACCTCGTTCGTCTCGTTCAAGAGGTAGCGAATGCTCCAGGCCATGGCCGAACCAGGTTCGGTGCTCTCCGCCATGCTCGCCAAGGCCGCGCGTTGCCCAGCATCGGCTTGCTGCCAATCGCCGCCCAGGGCTTGATGCATGCTCAGCAGCTCGCGCAGCAGCGCGGGATCCTCGGCCTTCGCTGCCACCAGCGCGTTCAGCCACTCCGTTGCAGC
>CAZJTB010000502.1:0-2382 GCA_964548485.1 uncultured Chryseobacterium sp.
ACGGAGATCGAGATCGCATCGGCGCGCAACGCCCGCAGGCCTGCCAATTGGGTGCGCAAGCTACAGGCCCTTCACCAGGCCCTGCAACAACCAATGGCTTCGGCATCGGCCTCCTTGATCCCAGGGCCTTCGCCATTCGACCGCTCCGATGCTGCTGGCGATGATCCGCCGGCCTGCATCCGCCAGGGATTGCGGCTGGTGCTTCCTTTCAGCCGCCCCGCCGACTTCGGCAAGCTCATGGCAGCCGTGCGGGTGGCGCTCCCGCTCATGCCCGCGCTCAGCGCATCCACCCCGGTGCTGCGGGGCAAGACCACCGGCGCTCGATCCACGCGCCTCACCTGCTGGCTCGAGCAGTTCAACCAGCATCCGGAACGCGTGGGCGGCTTCATCCCGGAGCCCTGGTTCGACCTGGACGACCACGACCGCGAGGTGCTCAGCCCCATCGCCCAGGCGCTTTCCTCTTCGGACCGCGCTGAGGCGCCGGACCCCCAGACGCTCGACTGGCGGGGCGCCACAGTGCTGCGCGACCCGGATGCCATCGTGATCCACGCGATTGACATGCAGGAGAATCCGGCCGCTGACATGGCGGTGCTGGAATTCACCATCGCCATCCTGCGCGCCCTCACCAGTGGCCGCTGGGTGAGCAGCTACCTGCAGCGCGCATGGTCAACCGACGACTTGATGGCCATCATGAACAGCACCATCGCGCAAGGCGGCGAGGCCATCATCACCAACCGCGATTACCCGCTCATGTTCGGCCAGATGAAGCAGGAGGAGCTGCCGGCCGCCAAGCTGCTGCAGCACCTCTTCGTGGAGCTCTATGGCGACCTCAGCGAGAATGCGCGGGCGCAGATCGCCATCATCATCGAGCAGGGCGAACTGGCCGGGCGCCTGCTGCGGCGCATGGGCAAGCGGCCAACAGCCGAGATGCAGCGCGCGGCCTATCTGGAATTGGCCGCCTGCCGGCTGGGCAAGGCCTTCAGCTGAGCCTTCCGCCCACGGCATTCGACCCGAAGGGCCACCGCTTCGTCGAGGGATTGAAACCGGCGCGCGCAGCGGTCGTTCCCGGCGCAAAGCACGCCTGCCATGCGCACCACCGCCTTCCCCATCCTGCTCACGGCAGCCAGCGCCTGCCTGGGCCAGCCGCCCGTGTACCACTGGCCCTTGGATGAGAGCACCGGCACCATCGCTCATGCGTGGGGAGGCAGCCCCGGCCAACTCGTTGGCGGCACGCTTTGGGCCCCCACCGGCGGCCATCACCAAGGCGCCGCGCGCTTCGATGGCGTGGACGACCGCATCGTGCTCGGCCCCTGCGACATCACCACGGGGAGCGGCGCGCTCACCCTCTCGCTGTGGGCCAAGCCCGATTTCGTCACCGGCATGGAGCGCACCCTCATCGCCAAGGCAACCGGGCCGGCCCTGGCCGATCACGTGTGGTCCCTCGCCTTCATCAACGGCAGCGCGCTCCGTTTCCGGTTGAAGGCCGGGGGAGCCACCACCGAGCTGGCCACACCACCCTCCTCGCTCTTCGGCGGCGCATGGTACCACATCGTGGCCGTGCACGATGGGGCGCAGATGCGGCTCTACCTCAACGGCGGGCTCATGGGCACCGCGCCGAAGACAGGCCTCATCGGCCTCCATCCCCAGGCGCCCGCATCGCTGGGCGCGCTCAGCACCGGCTCGCAGCCCTTCTCCGGCTGGATCGACGATGCGCGCATCTACGACCGCGCGCTCAGCGACTCGGAGGTCATCGGGCTGCTCTTCGAAACGATGACCACTGCGGCAACGGAGCGGCCTTCCATACCCGCCCTGGAAAGGCTAGGCGCGAAGGAGCTCACGGTGCACGATGCCATGGGCCGCCTCATCATGGCCGACGATGGGCAGGCGGGCGCGTGGGAGCGCATCCGCCAACGCTGCACCGGATTCGTGGTCGTTCGTGCCAGCGCGCCCGCCGGCGCATTCACATGGCCCGTGGTGATCGAGTGATCAACGCACTACCGCGAACCGCCGCTCGCTGCGGCCGCCTTCCCAGCGCGCGATCAGCACGTACTGCCCCTCGGCCAGGCCGCCCGCATCCAGGCTATGCCATCCCTGCGCGGCGGTGGCCACCGGCTGGCTGCGCACAATGCGGCCGGTCAGGTCCGCCACATCGATCCGCAGGCCGGGCAGCGCATCGCGCGTGAGCCGTACGTGCAGCAGGCCATTCGTCGGGTTCGGGTGCAGCGCGCCGATGAGGTCGGGCTCGGCCGCGCCAACGGAGAGCGTGTTCTCAGGCGCGTTCCATAGCTGGATGTCGTCGAGCGCCGCCTCAACAAGGCTTCCTCCATTCACCGATACGCCGGGCCGGATGCTGTCGCTGGCGATGAAGCGCAGGCGCATGCT
>CAZJTB010000503.1:0-2378 GCA_964548485.1 uncultured Chryseobacterium sp.
GCCGTCGCCGATGGTGCGGTCGCCCAAGTCGATGTCGTAGTAGAAGCCGTTCTCGATGGGCGGGCCGATGCCGAATTTGGTACCCGGGTAGAGGGCTTCGATGGCCTCGGCCATGAGGTGGGCCGAGGAGTGCCAGAGGGTCGCCTTGCCCTCGGGGTCGTTCCAGGTGAGCAGGGCCAGCGTGCAATCGCCGGGCAGGGGCCGATTGGCATCACGCACCTCGCCGTTCACCTTCGCGCTGAGCACGTTGCGCGCAAGCCCTTCGCTGATGCTCCTGGCCACGTCCATGGCCGTTGCCCCCTGCGGGTATTCCCGAACGCTGCCGTCCGGGAGGGTCACCTTGATGTTCATCCGTTGCGCTTCCCCGGCCCTACGATTGGCCAGCGGAAGGGCCGCGAATGTAGCCGTTGAGAAAGCGACAAGGCCCCGTGAGGAGCCTTGGCACCGCCCGGAGGGTCCATTCCGGGCTGTCGGCACAGGAAGGCCGTGTTATTCGCAGTAGATCAGGATCATCTCGTCCACGCTGCGGTTGCCGAGCTGGCGGGCAGCGTGCAGCGCTTCGCAGGCATCCTGCTTGCGGTCCATGCGCAGCAGCACCATGGCGCGCTGGAGCTGCGCCTGGTCCAGCGTGGGGTCGAGCTCGAGCGCACGGTCAAGGTCGGCAAGGGCCTCATCGTCCTGCAGCATGGCGGAGAGCGCCACGCCGCGGTCGCACCAACCCAGGGCGTTATAGGGCGCAATGGCGATGAGCTTGTCGTAGTGGGCCTTGGCGGACAGGTAGTCCTTGCGGCCCATGGCGAAATGGCCCAGGTGCAGCAGGGCATGCTCGGCTGCGGGCCCCGTGGGGCGCGCGCTCAACAGGTGAAGCAGATCGGCCATGGCGCTGTGCTCGGCGCCCATGCGCGCCTTCACCTCAGCGCGGCGCAGCAGGCTATGGGCATCTGCCGGGTCCAGGGCCAGCGCGCGGTCCAGGTCCTTCATGGCGCCGCCCAGGTCGCCCATGCCGATCCGGTTCACGGCCCGGTAGTACCAGGTCTTCATGTCGTCCGGAGCCGTGGCTACGGCCCGCGTGAACGACTCTTCGGCTTTCACGTGGTCCTGCTTGCGCAGGGCCGACATGCCCGCGAGCATGTCGTCGCCTGGTTGGGCCAGGGTTGAGCCGGCGATGAGCAGCAGGGCTGGGAGGGTCAGGGTCTTCATGGCGGGGCGTGCAACGGAGGCCCGCGCGAAAAGTTCCCATGCGACCGTGGATAACCTGCTGGTTGACCGTGCACACGCCCGGTGGCAGCCGGTCAATTTCGCCGCACCAGGCAAGGTTTCGCAGCCTGCGCACGATGCTATTGAACAGCCAGCCCATCTCGGAGGACCTCGGATACCTGCTGCTGCGGGTCTCGTGCGGCGGCACCATGCTCTGGCAGCATGGCTGGCCGAAGCTGATGCACTTCAGCGAGCGGATGGACTCGTTCGCCGACCCCTTCGGGCTGGGGAGCACCATCAGCCTGGTGCTCATTGTCCTGGCCGAGGTGCTCTGCTCCGCGCTCGTGATCCTGGGCCTGTGGACCCGGGTGGCGCTGGTGCCGCTGATCATCGGTATGGCGGTCATCGCATTCCAGGTGAAAGCCGGTGCACCCTTCGGAGAGAAGGAGCTGGCCCTGGTGTACCTGTTCGCGTTCGTGGCCTTGCTGTTCACCGGCAGTGGCCGCTTCTCCATCGACCGCATCTCGTTCAAGTAGGTGGGGGGCGTGGCCGTAAGTTCGCCACGCTGAGCCATGAGGGTTTCCGTTGTGATGCCGGTGTTCCGTGCCGAGGCGTTCTTGCGCGACGGGGTGGCATCGGCGCTTGCCCTGCCCGAGGTGGAAGAGGTGGTGCTCGTGGAGGATGGCTCGCCCGATGGTTCGCTGGCCGTGTGCGAGGCGCTTGCCCGGGAGGATGGCCGCATTCGACTGGTTCGCCATCCGGGAGGGGTGAACCGGGGTGCTGCGGCATCGCGCAACCTGGGCATGCGTGAAGCGAAGGAGGAGTTCATCGCCTTCCTCGACGCCGACGACCGGTTCCTGCCGAATCGCTTCGAGCGGGAGCGGCAGGTGTGGCAGGAGCACCCCGATGCTGATGGTGTGTATGGGGCCACGGGCGTGCTCTACCATGATGTTGAAGGGCGCGCGCGCTTCGAGGAGCGCTTCACCAGCAAGCTCACCACGGTGCGCATGGCCGTTCGGCCCGAGCAGCTCTTCGGCGCGTTCCTGGGCATGCACGGAGAGGTCGATTTCGGGCATTTCTGCCTGGATGCGCTCACCTTGAAGCGCGCCAGCCTGATGCGCATGCCGCGCTGGTTCAGGGAGGATGTGAACCTGGGCGAGGACACCGAATTCCTGCTCCGG
>CAZJTB010000504.1:0-2358 GCA_964548485.1 uncultured Chryseobacterium sp.
GCACCATCGTGAGCAAGGGCATCAGTGCGGGCCTCAGCAACAACAGCTACCGCGGGCTGGTCAAGATCGGCCGGGGAGCGAAGGGCGCCCGCAACTTCAGTCAGTGCGATTCGCTGCTGCTAGGCGACCGCTGCGGCGCCCACACATTCCCCTACATCGAGAGCGAGAACCCGACCGCCATGGTGGAGCACGAGGCCACTACGAGCAAGATCGGCGAGGACCAGATCTTCTACTTGAATCAGCGCGGCATCGAAACGGAGAAGGCGGTGAGCCTGATCGTGAACGGTTACTGCAAAGAGGTGCTCAATCAGCTTCCGATGGAATTTGCAGTGGAGGCACAGAAGCTTCTCGCCGTATCACTTGAAGGTTCGGTTGGATGAGAGTTGAAGAGTTACGTGTTGACGGGTTACGAGTTACGTGTTGCTGAACCTGAACGACCTGAGCCATGGCTACCATTAAGCAGTTTGAGGATCTGGACACTTGGAAGGACGCACGTGTGTTGAACAAGAAGATCTACACGATAACACGTCGCAAGGTGTTCAACGAGGATCTAGACCTGCGCAGGCAGATCCGCAAAGCATCCGTGTCGATCATGTCCAACATAGCCGAGGGGTTCGAGCGGAATAACAACAATTCATTCATCCAGTTCTTGACAATCGCAAAGGGCTCCTGTGGCGAGGTTCGTTCACAGCTCTACTGCTGTCTGGATGGCGAGTTCATCTCCGAGAAGGAGTTCGAACCACTGAAACAAGAAGCCAAGGCCCTCGGCGAGCGCATCGGAAAATTCATCGCCTACCTCGACGGCTACCAAACCCAACAAGGCGGAAAAGCGCGCAACACGGTCGCGAGCCGAGCACGCAACGCGTAACACGTCAACACGCAACGCATTCCTGAACAATGCTGAAGATCACCAACCTCCACGCCAACATCGACGGCAAGGAGATCCTGAAAGGACTGAGCCTCGAAGTGAAGGCAGGAGAAGTCCACGCCATCATGGGCCCCAACGGCTCGGGCAAGAGCACCCTGGCCAATGTGCTGGCTGGTCGTGAAGAGTATGAAGTGACGCAGGGCTCGGTGACCTACCTCGGCGAGGACCTGCTGGAGCTGGCCCCGGAAGAGCGCGCCTGGAAAGGCATCTTTCTCGCCTTCCAGTACCCGGTGGAGATCCCCGGCGTGAGCAACATGAACTTCCTGCGCACGGCACTGAACGAGACGCGCAAGGCCAACGGTCTCGCGGAACTCGGTGGCAAGGACTTCCTCGCCCTGGTGCGCGAACGCGCCAAGTTCGTGGAGATGGACGCCGACCTGATGAACCGCAACCTCAACGTGGGCTTCAGCGGCGGCGAGAAGAAGCGCAACGAGATCTTCCAGATGGCGATGCTGCAGCCCAAGCTCGGCATCCTCGACGAGACCGACAGCGGCCTGGACATCGACGCGCTGCGCATCGTGGCCGGCGGCGTGAACAAGCTGCGCAGCAAGGACAACGCCTTCATTGTGGTGACGCACTACCAGCGCCTGCTGGACTACATCGTGCCCGACGTTGTGCACGTGATGGCCGATGGCCGCATCATCAAGAGCGGTCCGAAGGAGCTGGCGCTGGAGTTGGAAGCGAAGGGGTATGATTGGGTGAAGGAGCACGCGTGATCGATCAGATGATCAGAAAATCAGACGATCAGTTGATCACTGCTACATCCACAGACCCTAAGGCAAGCGTGCTGCCGCTGCTCGAAGGCTCCACCTGGCCGGGTGCCGCCGAAGCACTGGCCCAGGCGCAGGCACTGCCCATCCCCACCAGCAAGACCGAAGCGTGGAAATACACCCGCGTGGCCAGGCTTTTCAACCAGCCGTACGCCGCGCCGAAAGGTGATGCCAACGTAGCGCTGCCCGCTCGCCTTCCCTTTGATGCCATTCGCGTCGTCTTCGTGAACGGGCAGTTCCGCGCCGATCTCAGTGATGATCTCAGGGGCCAGAAGGGTGTGGTTATCGACAGCCTAAAGCACCACCTTGCACACGGTCCGGTGAAGGAGCATTACGGCACGCTGGCCCCTACGAGCGACCGCCTCTTAACGGCCATGAACACCGCGGCGCCCACCGACGGCCTGATCCTGCTGGTGACCAAGGGCGTGAAGGTGGGTAAGCCGATCCATGTCCTGCACCTCACCACCTCGGAACGCCAGTTGGTGCAGCCCCGCGACCTCTTCATGCTGCACGAAGGCGCCGAGGCCGAAGTGATCATCGAGCACATCGCCATGGACACGCCCGAAGCCTTCGTCAACAGCGTGCGTGAATGTGTGTTGGGCGAAGGCGCGCGCCTCACCATCCACAAGCTGCAGCACGAGGTGAACGGCCCGGCGAACA
>CAZJTB010000505.1:0-2352 GCA_964548485.1 uncultured Chryseobacterium sp.
CAGCTTGCCGCGCGCATCCACCACCGGCAGCTTCTCGATCTTGTGCTCCTGCAGGATGTCCTCGGCCTGCGCCATGGTGGTGTCGGGCTTGGCCGTGATGATGTGCTCAGCCGTCATCACCTCCGCCACCGGCCGTGCCATGCGCTTCTCGAAGCGCAGGTCGCGGTTGGTGACGATGCCGACCAGATGGTTATCGGAATCCACCACCGGAATGCCCCCGATGCGATTCTCGGCCATGAGGCGCAAGGCATCGCCCACAGTAGCCGATCGGTCGAGCTTCACCGGATCGAGGATCATGCCGCTCTCCGAGCGCTTCACCCGCCGAACCTCAGCGGCCTGTTCGGCAACCGACTGGTTCTTGTGGACGACCCCGATGCCGCCCTGCTGCGCGATGGCGATGGCCAGCTCCGCGCCGGTGACCGTATCCATGGCGGCCGAAACGATGGGCACGTTCAGAACGATGCCGCGCGAGAAGTTGGAGCGGATATCGACCTGGCGCGGGAGCACCTCGCTGTAAGCGGGAACCAGAAGCACATCGTCGTACGTGAGCCCCTCACCCACGACCTTCTCCTCCGATGCCTGTCCATTGCCCGCCAGGCCTTCCGCGGCCTTCCTCGGGGCAGCTGCTGTTCGATCCATGCACAAAGGTAGGCACGGCCTTGTACCGCTCAGTCGCCCATGGCGATCAGGGCCACCGTGCCGCGCTTCTCCACGAGCTTGCCCGCACCGTTGCGCACGGCGCAGTAGTAGGCGTAGATGCCCACCGGCATCACCTGGCTGCCAATCACCCCGTTCCAGCCCTCGTCCGGGTCGCTGGTATCGAAGATCACCAGGCCCCAGCGGTTGGTGATCACCAGCCGGTAATCCTTCGGCTCCGCGAAGCCGATGACCGGCTTGAAGACCGGATTATGTGAGCTTCCCGGGATGAAGGCATTGGGGATGAAGACCAACTCGGACTGAAATGCACAAGCCTCGTTGCTGAAGGAGGTGGCATTGATGCCGGAAGGGTTGCCCCCTTCGATGGCCTCCACCCGGTAACAGAACCGGCCGGCCTCCCCGATGAATGCGTTCACATCATCCTCGAAGGTCCACGGCGACGATGGAACCAAGGCGATCACCTGGGCCTCCCCGTCCGATACGCTCCGCCAGATGCGGTAGCCCACCACGGCACCCGCCCAGTCGTAGTACTCATTCCAGCTCAAGCGGTTCACGCCATCGAGGCCTGGCACGGCCCGGAGCACGATGTTGGCACCCACGTTACTCGTGTAGGCAGGCCGTCGGCAGCTATCGAGCACCTGCACCCGGTACTGGTAGGCGCTATTCTCGGGGCTCACATCCCCATCGGTCCACTGAATCACCGGACCGGCCGAAGCAGGGAATGAGGCCACCGTGGTGAACGCTCCGCCATTCACGGAACGCTCAATCCGGTATCCGCCAGCTTCTGCCGAGTAATCCACGCTATCGACCACCACGATACTGGCAGGGCCGCTAACCGAGACCACGCGCAGGTAGTTGGCCTGCGGCACCGCCGGGTAATCCGTGAAGCGACAGGCCTTGTTCGATAGCGAACTGGGGCCGCCCGCCAGTCGAATGGCCTTGATGATGATGCAGTAAGCCCTTCCGGGCTCCACTTGGAGGAAATGCTGCAGCGCATCGCCGGGCAGGTTGGCCACGGTTGCCCAGGGGCCGCCATCCACGCGCACCAGAACCTGCTGCGCTTGCGGCTGCCAACCCACGTAAGGTGTCCAGAACACCCGCAACCGGCCCGCGCAGCGGTCGTAGGTGGTTTGGGCGAACATGGTGGCGTGCGAAGGCCCGGTAGCGCTCGTGTTCGGACTGGGCGGTGTACCGGTCTGGCAGGAATCGAATGCGGCGATGGTGAAACCTTCCGGTCCGCCGAAAGGCCAGCTATCGGGCCAGGCATAGGAAGTGTTCCCGGCTCCGAACACCGTGTCGATGATGACCGCCCCGCCTGGCGCGTTGTACACGACGATGTAGCCCTGGGTATCCGGTTCAGGCGGTTGCGACCAGGTGATCGTGGAGAATCCCGTAAGCGAATCGACACTCACCGCCAGCACCGTGGGTACCGAAGGCGGGGTGACATCCTGGAACACCTCCCCATCCCGATTACTGAACGAAACGCATCCCCCGGCATCCGCCATGCCCACGCGGAATGTGAGCGAATCCTCGCAGATAGAGACCGGCCATTGAAATGCGAAGACGGTGGCTGGCACATTGCCCACCTGGCTCCAGTTGCCGATCGGATACTCTAGCCAGATGCTGAATGACGCTGCAGCCATCGGGCTCAACGCCGGCGCATTCCACGAAAGGTTGGCATTCCCAAGAGGCGTG
>CAZJTB010000506.1:0-2351 GCA_964548485.1 uncultured Chryseobacterium sp.
ACAACAGCGTGATCCTCGGCTTCAGTAACAAGGGCCACGATGGCTTCCTGGGCAACAGCGTGCTGGGCGAGTGGTGCAACCTGGGCGCCGACACCAACAACAGCAACCTGAAGAACACCTATGGCGAGGTGAAGGTGTTCAGCCATGCGGAAGGGAAGGAGGTGGGCACGGGCCTGCAGTTCTGCGGCCTCTTCATGGGCGATCACGCCAAGAGCGGCATCAACACCATGTTCAACACCGGCACCTCGGTGGGCGTGGCGGCCAATGTGTTCGGCGGCGGCTTCCCGACGAAACGGATACCCTCGTTCGCATGGGGCGGAGCCGATGGCTTCGTGGCCTACGACGTGGAGCGGGCCATTGAGGCTGCGCGGCGCGTGATGGCCCGGCGGAACCAGTCGCTCACGGCGCATGATGAGGCGGTGCTGCGCCACATCGCGGGGGTTGACGGTCCCCAGCGCTGAGCACCGCCTATTTTCGCGGGACTTCGCCATGCCGCAGATAACCCGCATCCTCAGCAAGACCCAGCGCGCCATCGACCTCGAGGAGCGCTACGGCGCCCACAACTACCACCCGCTGCCGGTGGTGCTCGATAGCGGCAAGGGCGTCTTCGTGTGGGACGTGGAGGGCAAGCGCTACTACGACTTCCTCAGCGCCTACAGCGCCGTGAACCAGGGGCACTGCCACCCGCGCCTGGTGAAGGTGATGCAGGAGCAGGCCGGGCGCATGACGCTCACCAGCCGAGCCTTCTACAACAGCGTGCTGGGCGCGTACGAGCGCACCGTGTGCGAGCTCTTCGGCTACGACCGCATGCTGCCCATGAACACCGGCGCCGAGGCCGTGGAGACCGCCATCAAAATGGCCCGCAAGTGGGGCTATGAGAAGAAGGGCATCCCCGCCGGGCAGGCCAAGGTGATCGTGTGCGAGGGCAACTTCCACGGCCGCACCATCACCATCGTGAGCATGAGCACCGATCCCGACAGCCAGGGCGGCTTCGGGCCCTTCACGCCCGGCTTCACGGTGATCCCCTACGACGATATCCCCGCGTTGGAGAAGGCCTTGGAGGACCCGCATGTCTGCGCCTTCCTCGTGGAACCCATCCAGGGGGAGAAGGGCGTGTACGTGCCGGCCGACGACTACATCCCCCGCGCCATCGCCGCGTGCAAGGCCCGCAACGTGCTCTTCATCGCGGACGAGATCCAGACCGGCATCGCGCGCACCGGCCGCCTGCTGGCCTCCTGCCACAACAATGGCTGCGGCTGCGCCACCGGGATGTGCGAGAACCGCTCGGGCGCGGCGCGACCCGATGCGGTGATCCTGGCCAAGGCCCTCAGCGGAGGCATGTACCCGGTGAGCGCCGTGCTCGCGAGCGATGAGGTGATGGGCGTCTTCACCCCCGGCACGCACGGCAGCACCTACGGCGGCAACCCCATGGGCGCGCGCATCGCCATGGAAGCGCTGGCCATCGTGCAAGAGGAGGGGCTCACCCAGAACGCCGAGCGCCTGGGCCACCTCTTCCGCGCCGAGATGCAGAAGCTCGTGGAAGCCTACCCCTTCGTGAAGCTCGTGCGCGGCAAGGGCCTGCTCAACGCGCTGGTGATCGAGCCGCGCACCGCGGCCGATGGCACGCCCAAGACCGCGTGGGAGCTCTGCCTGCTGCTGCGCGACAATGGCCTGCTGGCCAAGCCCACACACGGCGACATCATCCGCTTCGCCCCGCCGCTGGTGATCACGGAGGAGCAAGTGCGCGAGGCTTGCAGCATTGTCGCGCTCAGCGTGCGGCAGTTCGCGTAGCCGACGTCAGGCAATGGCCTTGCTCGAAACAGGACGGCATTGTCTCAGCCCTCCGGATGCGTCGCCAGCTTCCGCACCATCTCCTGCGTGAGGGCGGCGGCATCGGGCTCGTAAGCATTCACCAGAATGCCTTTGACCCGGCCATTTTCATCTCCGCAGGGTCTTCGTCGAAAGTAACCATTCCCCTGCCTCCGCATGGGTCTCGCAGCGCGAGGCCAGCGGGCGGGCGGGGCGGACCCTGCGGCACCGTTCTCTTCGAATGCCGGAATCACCATGGATCTCCTTTGCCGCCCAGGAATCCATGCTTCAGGTTCGTATCCAGCGGCGAATCGTGCTTGTGCCGCACGGCCATGAGGTGAAGGTAGCCGGAGATTGCGGCTCCGGTCCCGCAGGGTCCGCCTCGCTCGCGCTCAAACCACCGCGCGGCGAGACCCATGCGGAGGTATTCGCGCGGGGGCGGCGATCGCCGTTGGCTAACGATTCAGGAGGACACCCTGCGGAAGTGTAGCGGCGCTGCGCCAGTGGAAGCCTCATCTGCACACCGCCACCAGCGATAACGG
>CAZJTB010000507.1:0-2310 GCA_964548485.1 uncultured Chryseobacterium sp.
CATCACCTATCACAATCAATCCCCTGACAAGCTCGACTACCTCTGGCTGCAGCTCGACCAGAACATCTTCGAGCCGAACAGCGATGCCAACGCCATCCGCACCGGCACCCTGGGCGACAGCGTGAGCCTCTCGCAGATCGACAAGTGGGTGCATCCATTCGACGGCGGCTACAAGATCACCAGCGTCACCGATGCCAATGGCGGCAAGCTGAGGTACACCATCAACAAGACGATGATGCGCATCGATTTGCCCAAGCCGCTCGCGCCCGGCGCCACCTTCAGCTTCAAGGTGCAGTGGTGGAACTGGATCAACGACCGCTTCAAGTGGGGCGGCCGCGCGGGCTACGAGTACTTCCACGAGGAGGACAACTACCTCTTCACCATCGCGCACTTCTACCCGCGCATGGCGGCCTACATGGACTACAGCGGCTGGATGCACAAGCAGTTCCTCGGCCAGGGCGAATTCACCCTCGACTTCGGTGATTACACATTGAGCATCACCGCGCCCAGCGACCACATCGTAGCGGCTACCGGCGAATGGGCCAACGCTTCCGCAGTGCTCACGCCCACGCAGCAGAAGCGCCTCGCACAAGCGCGCACGAGCGACAAACCGGTCATGATCGTAACGCCACAAGAAGCGCTGGAGAACGAGAAAGAGCGCACCAGCGGCACCAAGACCTGGGTCTATAAGAGCAAGAACGTGCGCGATGTCGCCTTCGCCAGCAGCCGCAAGTTCATCTGGGATGCGATGAACCAGCCGGTGAAAACGAATAACGTCTTGTGCATGAGCTACTATCCCAAGGAGGGCAATCCGCTCTGGGAGCAATACAGCACGAAGGTGGTGGCGCACACCATCAAGACCTACAGCAAGTACACGGCCGACTACATCTACCCGGTGGCCATCAGCGTGCACACCGACCGCATCGGCATGGAATACCCGATGATCTGCTTCAACGGCGGACGGCCCGAGAAGGACGGCACCTACAGCGAGCGCACCAAGTATGGCATGATCGGCGTGATCACGCACGAGGTCGGCCACAACTTCTTCCCCATGATCATCAACTCCGACGAGCGGCAGTGGACCTGGATGGATGAGGGCCTCAACACCTTCGTGCAATACCTCACTGAGCAGGAATGGGACAAGGACTACCCCAGCTGGCGCGGCAAGCCCCGCAACATCGTGGACTATATGAAGGGCGACCCGAATGCAGCGCCCGACAAGGTGAAGGCGCGCATCGAGCCCATCATGACCAACAGCGAGAGCATCACGCAGTTCGGCAACAACGCCTACGGCAAGCCGTGCACCGCGCTCAACATCCTGCGCGAAACGGTGATGGGCCGCGAGCTCTTCGACCACGCCTTCAAGACCTATTGCGACCGCTGGAAGTTCAAGCACCCCACGCCCGCCGATTTCTTCCGCACCATGGAGGACGCCAGCGGCGTGGACCTCGACTGGTTCTGGCGCGGCTGGTTCTACACCACCGACCACGTGGACATCAGCATCGAGAACCTGCGCTACAAGCGACTTAGCCCGCGTGATCCCGTGCTGGCCGAGAAGGCCAGGCGCGAGGAGCGGGCCCGCGAGCCCATCGACCTCAGCCGCGAGCGCAACATCGAGGCGAAGCTCGACTTCGTGGTGGACCGCGACCCCGCCACGCGCGACTTCTACAACAGCTACGACCCGCTCACCGCCACCGAGCGCGACATCGCCGCCTACGAGAAGTGGAGGAAGAGCCTGAAGCCCGAGGAGCTTGCGCTGCTCAATGAAGACCTGCACCTCTATGAGCTCTCGTTCAAGAACATCGGCGGGCTCGTGATGCCCATCATCCTCGAATGGGAATACGCCGATGGCACCAAGGAAGTGGAGCGCATCCCCGCCGAGATCTGGAAGACCAGCGACGAGATCGCCAAGGTCTTCGTGAAGCGCAAAGAGGTGAAGGCTGTCACACTCGACCCCTTCCTGGAGACCGCCGATTGCGACCTCAACAACAATAGCTGGCCGCCGCGCCTGGTGCCCACCCGCTTCGATGTGTTCAAGGAGCGGGAGCGCGAGTGGAGCCGCCCGAATCCGATGCAGCTGGAAAGGAACCGGCAGACGGGCGGGGAGATGAAAGGTCAGTAGCGGTCCATGGCGCCGCAGGCCCTTCGCGCATGATCTTAGCCGCATGGCGGACGACGGCAAGGCACGGCGCATCGGACTGCTTTCCGACACCCACGGCTGGCTCGACCCGCGCTTGAAGGAGCACCTGGCCCAATGCGATGAGGTGTGGCATGCCGGCGACATCGGCGGATTGCATGTGACCGACGAAC
>CAZJTB010000508.1:0-2308 GCA_964548485.1 uncultured Chryseobacterium sp.
TCGCGGAAAATGGTACCCGCGCTGTTGGGCATGTACTGGCGGAAGCTGCCCCCAACGGCGATCTCGGCGAAGGTGGGCTTGAAGCGGTACTCGCCCATGGCATGTGCCAGCTGGCTGCGGTCGAAGAAGAGCGAGCCGCCCTCGGTGAAGCGCTTGCCGCGGATCTCGTTCAGCTTGTCGTTGAAGCGCTGGGTGCCCACGATGTAAGTGGGGTTGAGCTCGTTGTTGTCGATGTTCGCGATGCTGTCGGCCACCTGGTTGTGGTAGCCGGTGAAGAGGGCCGTGTTGCTGGCCACGAATTGCTGGATGTAGGCGTCGTAGGCCTCCTGCGATGTGATTCCTTGGCCGGGCGCCTCTTGCACGGTGATGAAATCGGGCCGCTCGATGTTGATGCGCGGCTTGATCCAGGTCTCCCAGAGCGTGAAGTACCTGATGTTCCAATCGCGCGTGATGCCGGCCGCATCCTGAAGGCGCACGCCCGTGGTGAAGATGTCGTAGGTCTTACCGGCATCCTCGCCCGTGTAATACCCGCGCACGAACCACTTGCCTTCCTTGCGCAGCTCGATCCGTTGCTGCCAGAACCGAACGCCATCCAAGCGGTAGCGGTTCTCGCCCTGATACACCGTGCTGCCGGTGCTGTAGTTGGCCGCCGCGATCACCTCCACGCTGTCTGCGATGCGGTAATGGAGCGAAAGGCCGGCCTTGAGGTTGTCGGTGCCGTAGTCCACCAGGTCGCGCTCCTTGTAGCCGGGCCGCAGGAACAGGCCCAGCCCGGGGTAGGTGCGCCGGTCGAACATGGTCCTGCTGAAGTCGTTGTTCACCGTCACGTTCTCGTCGCCGTAGATGTTCACGCCATCGAAACGACCGGGGTTCCCGGGCTGCGTGGGCGAATCGCTGGTGGCGCCGTAGTCCTCCGCGAACCAGTCGGTGGCGCGCATGGCGAAGAGGTTCAGCTTGTAGGCGAAGCGGTCCTTGCCGCCCTTGTCCTTGAACACCTGCGCCCAGCGGACGGCGCCTTCCAGCAGGTCGCGCTCGCCGGCCTTGGCGCTCACGCTGAGGCCCGGGAAGGCCCACGGGCTCTTGGTGGTCATGTTGATGACGCCGTTGAAGGCGCCGGGGCCGAAGTAGGCGGTGCTGGCGCCGGCCACTACGTCCACCTTCATCACGTCGAGGTCGCTGGCGCCGAGGAAATTGCCCAGCGAGAAGTTGAGGCCAGGGCTCTGATTGTCCACGCCGTCGATGAGCTGCAGCGAGCGCACGGGGCTGGTGCTGTTGAAGCCGCGCGTGTTGATCACCTTGAAGCCCATGCTCGCTGCGGTCATGTCCACGCCCTTCAGGGTGCCGAGGCTCTCGTAGAAGTCGCCGCTGGGCGCTTCGCGTATGGCGATCACGTCCATGCTCTCCACGGTGAGCGGCGCCTGCTTTTGCTTCTCGCTGATGCGGCTGCCCACCACCTCGGCCTCCTTGAGCAGCACCTGGTCGGTGCTCAGCTTCAGGCGCAGCTCCTTGTCCAGGCTCTTCACCTCCACCTCCTGCGTGGTGTAGCCCATGAAGCTGATCACGAGGGTGTAGGGCGGCAGCTCATTCACGCGCAGCTCGAACCGCCCATCGATGTCGGTGGTGGCGCCCACGGTGGTGCCCTTGAGCACCACGTTGGCCCCGATGAGGGTCTCGCCGGTGCTGCCGTCGGTGACCACGCCGCGCAGCCGGTATTGCTGGGCCTGCGCGGCGCCGAAGAAACAGCAGCAGGGAAGGAGCAGGGCGATGATCCGGCGGAGGAGCGTGCGCTGGGCGTGCATGCGATGCGGGTTGCGGCGGGAAGATAGACGAGCGCTCACAACCCCCTGGCCATGGCAGCGGCCATCACCACCATGAGCAGGAGCAAGGGCACCTGCGCGGCGCTGAGCCGGGCCAGCAATGGCGCGCGGTGCAGCGCGATGGCCTCGCCCCGCTTCAGGGCAAGGCGCCAGCGGATGAGCGTGGCCATGGGCAGCAGCTCCAGCAGCAGCACCAGCCCGAAGAGGCCCATCTTGCCCAGGAACCAATGGCTGCCGAGGTAGTACTCGGTGCCCTTCTCCACGCCGCCGAACGCGCGCCACAGGCCGGTGGCGATCCAGAGCAGCGCGGCAACGCCATACCAGTTGTCGGCGCGGAAAACGTCGGGCAGGTCGGCAGCGGCGCGCGCGCGTTCCGCCGCGATCCGCGCGCCGGACAGGCCATGCTCGGCGAAGTGGTGGAGCGCGGCGCGCAGGACGAGGTCGTTCGCCGGTTCCGGCCCGTTGTCGTTGGCCGGGCGCAGCGGCACATT
>CAZJTB010000509.1:0-2301 GCA_964548485.1 uncultured Chryseobacterium sp.
AGATGATGCCATCGGGGCTCTGTGCCGCGCAATACACCTTCACGGCGGGCAGCCCCTGCTGGTTGGAGATGTTCTCGAAGAAATAGCGCTGGGCGCGCAGGGCGGGCAGCGAGGCCGATGCGAGCAGGGCGAGAGCGAGGATCCGGAGCGCGCGCATGTGTTTCATCCCGGCTTCTCGGGGTCAGCGGGTAAGGTCGAAGAAAGAGGCATCGCCAGCAGCGGCATCGCTCACCACCACGGTGTTGCTCACGCTCTCGCTGTAGTTCTGCATCTGGGCCTTGAGGGCGCCGTAATTGTAGAAGCTGTAGATGTCGTCCTTCTTGCCATCAATCGGTATCCAATAGGCCTTGCCCCCGGCGGTGCGCCCGTGGCCGCTGAACCACACCAGGATGGTGCTCACTTTGTTGGTGCGCACCAGATCGCGCAGCTCCACATTGAAGAAGCGCTCCATCTGCTCCTTGGTGAGGTTCTTCTTGCTGATGGTGCGCTGGATCTGATAGCTGGCGAAGGCCTTCTGCATCTTGCCCGCATCGGAGGCCTGCGCGGCGGGGAAGTTGCGGTAGTTCGTGTTCTCGATGTGCACCACCCAGGTGCCGCCCTTGCTCGCCACCGGGGTTGCCGACTCGGTGGGCACGGGCCTCACCACCGCCACCGGAGCGGGCTCAGCGGCGCGCTTCACCGTCCACACCTCCTCGGCCGAATTGCCGTACTGGTCCTCGGCCCTCACGGTGAACTGCTCCTGGCCCTTGAGGTCCACCTTGATGGAGAAGTCCGGGTTCGGCTGGTCGGGCGCGTAGCTGGCGTTCACCCCGTTGATGGAGACCATGCGGATGAGGCTGTTGTCGCTCACCGTGCCTTCGACGAACACATCGGTGCGGCCCGCAGCGATCGTGACCTCGCGCGTCCCGGTGGGCTTGGGCACGGTGATGGCGATCACTGGCGCTGTGCCCTCACTCCGCTCCACGCGGAGCACCTCGCTGGTGAAGTTGTCGTAGATGTCCGTGGCCTGCACCACGATCTCCTCCACATCCCGCGGCAGCGGAAGGCTCACCACGAATTCCGGGTCCTTCTCGTCCTTGCTGAAGTCGGCGGCCTTGCCGTTCACGGTCACGGCCTTCAGCAGGCTCTTGTCGCGCACGTGGCCGCTCACCTCCACGAATTCCTGCGAGCCGGACACCTTCACCGCATCGCCCAAGCGGAACGGCTTCACCACGGTGATCGAAGGCGGATCGGCCTCCCGGTTGAGCTCGAACACCTGCTTGGCGATGCGCGCGCGGCTATCGTCGAAGGCCGCGCGACGATCCGCGCTGAGGCCTCCGTCGCCCTCCATGGCCCGCTGCGCGGCGTCGATGTCCTTCAGCGCGCCCTCCAGGTCGAGGTTTGACTCGCGGCTCTCGGCGCGGAGCAGGAGCGCAGGCACATCCTTCGCGTTGGCCAGCAGCACCTGGTTGAGGTCGTTGATGGCATTCTGGAATTGGCCGAAGCCCTTGTAGTAGCTGGCCCGCTGGAAGTACACGTCGCGGTCGCTGCGGCCCAGGGCCATGCATCGGCTCACATCGTCGATGGCCTTGGCGTACTCCTTCTGCAGGGCCAGCGCCTTGCTGCGCGTGAAGAGCGCATCGGTGCTCCGCGGGTTCAGCTCAAGGGCGCGGGTGCACTTCTCGATGGCCTTTTCCAAGGCGCGCATCCGCATGGTGGGCCCGGTGTACAGGTCGTGCATGGCCAGCTGCACCTCGCTCAGCGCCACGTAGGCAGGCTCGTACAGGTGGTTCCATTCGAGCACCTTCTCCAGGTCGAACTCGGCGGTCTTGTAGTCGCGCGTGGCGAAGCGGACAACACCGTGCATGTAGTAGCTGTCGGTGGTGGCCTTGATGGCCAGGGCGCGGTCTGCGGCGGCCGTGGCGCAATCGAGGTCGCCGCCTTTCAGGCAGGCTCGGGCCAGGGCCAGCTGGGCGGCCTGGTTCTTCGGGCCCACGCGCACGGCCTGCTCCGCGAAGGAGCGCGCGCGTTGCAGGCTGTCGAGGTCGAGGTAGGCGGCCGATGCGGCTATGGCATGGACAGGTTCTTCGGGCGCGAGCAGGGCCACATGGCCCAGGTCGGCCGCGCGCTCGGCTATGCGCCCCAGCGAGGCATAGGCCTCTGCGCGCTGCGAGTAGGCCTTCAGGAGCTTGGGGTCGGTGCGAATGGCGAAGCCGTATTTCTCCACGGCCTGCTCGTATTGCTGCTGGGCCAGGAGCTTATCGCCCTCTTTGAGGAAGGCTTTGCCCGATTGGGCAGCCGCGGTGAATTGGATGGAAAGCG
>CAZJTB010000510.1:0-2298 GCA_964548485.1 uncultured Chryseobacterium sp.
ATGTCTTCCTGAGGGAGAAGGGCCGGGTGCGCATCGTGCGCAGCGCCGACATCCGCGCCATGCAGTACGCCGGCGCCACCTGGGAGCGGCAGTGCGACCTGATCATCGATGCGCTGCCCGAGAAGGTGCACATCAGCTTCGACATCGATGGTCTTGACCCCACGCTCTGCCCCAATACCGGAACACCGGTTCCCGGTGGTTTGCAGTTCGAGGAGGCCACCTACCTGCTCTCGCGCCTGGCCGCCAAACGCACCATCATCGGCTTCGACCTTGTGGAGGTGAGCCCTGGCAAGGACGAGTGGGATGCCAACGTGGGCGCGCGATTGCTATGGCACCTGTGCGGCGTGCTGGCCAGGTGAGGCGGCACGCGCAGCCGTTGACGGAACCGCATGACCACCCGCCAGTGCTACCCCGAGCTGGACTCCCTGCGCGGGCTGGCCGCGCTGGCCGTGATGGGCTGGCACCTCACGCGCGAGCTTTCGTTCCCTACCGATGCCCTGGCTGAGGGGATCCGCGTGGCCATCGGATTCAACGGGCACGGCGGCAGGTTGGGCATCATCTTCTTCTTCCTGCTCAGCGGCTACCTCATCACCATGCGCATGCTTCGCGAGCAACGCGAAGGCCGCTTCCGCTTCGGGCGCTTCATGGCGCGGCGCGCGCTGCGCATCTGGCCCCTCTACTATGCCGTGCTCGTGCTGGGCTTCCTCATCATCCCGCTGCTCACCCGACTCATGGGGCAGCCCGTGACGGAAGGCGCGCCGTGGTGGTCATACGCGCTCTTCCTCGCCAACTTCAGCATGATCCACCATGGCGATCCCGTCATCGGCACGCTCGGCGTGCAGTGGTCCGTGGCCATCGAGGAGCAGTTCTACCTCGGATGGGCGCTGCTGCTGCTGCTCGTCCGCCGCGAATGGCTCTTCACCGCATGCATCGCGGTCCTGGCCATGGCCGCTCTCGCCTACGCGTGGAGCAGCGAGCCGCGCGCCGCCTACTTCCACCTATTCGGCAACCTGCGCTACCTGGCCGCTGGATCGCTGTTGGGGGTCTGGATGGCTCATTCCGAGGAGCGCATCATGGAACGCGTCATGCGCATCCCGGCCGCGCTGCGCGGCGCATTCGTGGTGCTGCTTCCGCTGCTGGCGATGGCGCTGTGCCGTTGGGCGGGCTTCGATCCATCCCGCATGGCGATGACCGATGGCATCCTGGTGCTCGGCTTCTGCGCGCTGCTGCTGGAACGATCCTGCGCGGATGATCGCGTGCTCCGGCTCGACTCCTGGCGCGTGCTTCCCTGGCTTGGCGAACGGAGCTACGGCCTGTACCTGTTGCACATGCCGGCCATCGCGCTGGCCCGGTGGGCCACCGGTGCGGAGCCGGGCCTGTGCATGGCAGCCGCACCGCTTGCCGTTCTACTGAGCGTGCTGCTGGCCGCTGCCAGCTTCCGCTGGGTCGAGCGTCCGTTCCTGAGGCTGAAGTCGCGCTTTGCCTGAGCAACCGCCCACACCAGCGCGTGGAAAATGCCACGGCTCACCGGCACGTTGCACAACCAGCCCGGAACTTGCTTTACGCGCCACACATGCGCCTGTTCATCGTATTCGCCCTGGTCATCTCAGCCGGAGCGGCCCACGCCCAATCGCTCTGGCGGCTCGATAGCCTCGTGGCCACCTGGCCCGTGCACGCCGCCTTGGAGCAGAGCCGCCACCACAGCCGCCCCGGCGTGGTGCGCGCCATGGACACCCGCGGGCTGTATGGCAAGCTGAAGCCCTTGGCGCCGGTGCTGCCCGTGTTCGCCGACAGCGCCGTGGAGCGCTATGTGAACCTGCTCGGCGAGCCGCGCCGCGAGGAGCTCCGCGCCGCGCTCGGCCTTCTGGAAGAATACGGGGCGCTGATCGACGGCGAACTGTTGCGCAACGGATTGCCCCAGGAACTGCGCTACCTGCCGCTCGCGCTCTCGTGCATGAACACGCTGGCCAGCGGCCCCGAGGGCGGCGCCGGTCTGTGGATGCTGAGCTATCCGGTGGCGGTGCGCTACGGCCTGCGCGTGGATGAGGTGATCGACGAGCGCCGCGACCCGCGCCTGGGCACCATGGCCGCCGCCCGCTGGCTGAAGGACCTGCATGCGCGCCACGGCGACTGGCCCACGGCGGTGATGGCCTTCGCCTGCGGTCCGGCGAACGTGACGCGTGCGAAGCAGCGCCTGCCGGGCATCGCGGAGCCGCGCCTGCTCTATCCGCAGTTCACCGCAGCAAGCCGCGATGCCCTGCCGCTGCTCATGGCCATGGCTTACCTGGCCACGCACAT
>CAZJTB010000511.1:0-2285 GCA_964548485.1 uncultured Chryseobacterium sp.
CAGACCGGCGAGCTGATCATCGCCAGCGGCGAGACCGTGAACGAGGATGTGGCGGCCGCCATCGGTAACAGCCCCATCGAGGAGGTGGAGATCCGCAGCGTGCTCACCTGCGAGCAGAAGCACGGCGTATGCGCCAAGTGCTACGGCCGCAACCTGGCCACCGGCCGCATGGTGCAGATGGGTGAGGCCGTGGGCGTCATCGCCGCGCAGAGCATCGGCGAGCCGGGAACCCAGCTCACCCTCCGCACCTTCCACGTGGGCGGTGTGGCCGGCAAGATCACCGAGCAGAGCGAGATCCGCGCGAAGTACGACGGCATCCTGGAGATCGACGAGCTGCGCACCGTGAAGCGCAAGGACCGCAAGGGCGACGACTCCGAGGTGGTCCTGAGCCGCAGCACCGAGATGCGCATCGTGGACGCCAACACCGGCATCGTGCTCACCACGAGCAACGTGCCCTACGGCGCCTTCCTGTACGCCAAGGGCGGCAAGGCCATCAAGAAGGGCGACCTCATCTGCACCTGGGACCCCTACAACGCGGTCATCATCTCCGAATTCGCCGGCACGCTGGCCTTCGAGAGCATCGAGGAGAACGCGACGTTCCGCGAGGAGATCGACGAGCAGACGGGCTTCGCCGAGAAGGTGATCATCGAGAGCCGCGACAAGCGGAAGAACCCGACGATCCGCATCATGGACACCAAGGGCAAGGAGGAGCTGAAGACCTACAGCCTGCCCGTGGGCGCCCACATCATCGTGAAGGAGGGCCAGAAGATCGAGGCCGGCGACGTGCTGGTGAAGATCCCGCGCAGCTCCGGCAAGGGCGGCGACATCACCGGCGGCCTGCCGCGCGTGACCGAGCTCTTCGAGGCGCGCAATCCCAGCAATCCCGCCATCGTGAGCGAGATCGACGGCATCGTCTCCTACGGCAAGATCAAGCGCGGCAACCGCGAGATCTTCGTCGAGAGCCGCACCGGCGAGAAGAAGACCTACATGGTGCCCCTGAGCAAGCACATCCTCGTGCAGGAGAACGATTTCGTGAAGGCGGGCCAGCCGCTGAGCGACGGCTCCATCGCCCCGGGCGATATCCTGGACATCCAGGGCCCCACCCGCGTGCAGGAGTACCTGGTGGACGAGGTGCAGGAGGTGTACCGCATGCAGGGCGTGAAGATCAACGATAAGCACTTCGAGGTGATCGTGCGCCAGATGATGCGCAAGGTGGAGATCGAGGATCCCGGCGATACCCGCTTCCTGGAGAAGCAGAGCGTGAACAAGGTGGACTTCATGGAGGAGAACGACATGATCTACGACAAGATGGTGGTGACCGAGGCCGGCGACAGCACCGTGCTGAAGGTGGGCCAGATGGTGACCATGCGCAAGCTGCGCGACGAGAACAGCGCCCTGAAGCGCCGCGATGCCAAGCTCGTGGAGGCCCGCGCCGCCAAGCCGGCCACCGCACGCATCATGCTCCAGGGCATCACGCGCGCCTCGCTCCAGACGGACAGCTTCATCAGCGCCGCCTCCTTCCAGGAGACCACCAAGGTGCTGAACGAGGCCGCCGTGAGCGCCAAGGAGGACCACCTCATGGGCCTGAAGGAGAACGTGATCGTCGGTCACTTGATCCCGGCCGGCACCGGAGCCCGCGCCTACCAGGAGATCTTCGTGGCCAACAAGGACGAGTATCAGCGCCTGCTGTCCGAGCGCCTGCAGGAGCAGGAGATCGATGAGTAACCCACGAGCAGGCCAGTAACGAGTGAGCGAGCGGCAGGTCATGGACTTGCCGCTCGCTGCTTGGGCCTTGCCGCTCCAACAACGCAACACCATGGCAGACCAGAAGGACCAACCCCGCCCCAATCAGCTCAACATCGAGATCACCGAGGAGGTGGCCGATGGCGTGTACAGCAACCTGGCCATCATCACCCACAGCAACTCCGAGTTCGTGCTCGATTTCGTGCGCGTGATGCCCGGCGTTCCCAAGGCGAAGGTGCGCGCCCGCATCCTCCTCACGCCGCAGCACGCCAAGCGCCTCATGCGCGCCCTGGCCGATAACATCGGGAAGTTCGAGCAGGTGCACGGCACCATCCGCGACACGGAGATGCCCGAGATCCCGATGAATTTCGGCGGGCCGGCCGCGCAGGCATAGCGGCCCGCGCCGGGCGCGGTCAATCCTGCGCCCGCTGGTTGAAGAGGATGTAGCCGAAGTTGAGGCTCCACGCCCAGGGCTCGGCCTGCTTGTCGAAGTAGCTCACGTTGAACCACACCGGCCCGATCGGGCTCTGGTAGATGAGCGA
>CAZJTB010000512.1:0-2283 GCA_964548485.1 uncultured Chryseobacterium sp.
AGCCCTTGCCCACCATGTTGCCGAACTCGCGGTTGCGGCTGAAGGTGCTGTAGGCCGTCACCAGCAGGTCGCCGAGGTAGGCTGGCTCGTTGATGTCCCGCGCGATGGGGTGCACGGCCTTCACGAAGCGGTCGATCTCCTGGATGGCGCGGCTCACGAGCACCGCGCGGAAGTTGTCGCCGTAGCCCAGCCCCACGCTGATGCCCGCGCATACGGCGATCACGTTCTTCAGGATGGCCGCGTACTCGGTGCCGTAGATGTCGTCGCTGAGCGTGGTCTTCATGAACCGGCCGTTGAGCGCATCGCCCATGGCCTTGGCCTTCGCGTTGTCCTGGCAGGCGATGGTGAGGTAGCTGAGGCGCTCCATGGCCACCTCTTCCGCATGGCAGGGGCCGCAGATCACGCCGAAGTCGTGCTCGGCCACGCCCCAGTGCTGGAAGAGGTACTCGCCCACGATCTGGTTGGTCTCCGGCACGATCCCCTTCACCGCGCTGAAGAGCGTCTTGCCCTTCAGCTCGCCCGGATCCAATTGCTCCAGGGTGGCCTTGAGGAAGGCGCTGGGCACGGCGATCACCAGCACATCCGCCTGCTTCACCACGGCATGGATGTCGTCACTCATGGCCAGGCGTTGCGCATCGAATTGCGCGGCGCTGATGTAAACCGGGTTGTGGCCGTATTTGCTGATGTGCGCGATGGTGTCCGCGCGGCGCACCCACCAGTCCACGCGGTTGGCGTTGCTGCTCAGCAGCTTCACGAGGGCGGTGCCCCAACTGCCGGCGCCGATGACCGCGATGCGTTGGCTCATGGCTGGCGAATATCGTTGTTCGGGGTCGTTATGGCCGACCCGGAGGGGCGACGCTGCGGTTGCCCGTCTGCCACGCCCGTTTCAGAAGGTGACCTCGGCCTCCACCTCCTTGCCGCCGCGCAGCACCTTCACCCGGGCGGTATCGCCCTTGTTGAACTGGCCCAGGGCTTTCATGTATCCCATCATGTCGTTCACCTCCAGCGCGCCCAGATTCACCACCACATCGCCCACCTTCAGGCCGGCCTTCGCGGCGGGCTTGCCCTCGGTGAGGCCATCGATGCGCATGCCCTTGCCATCGTAGAGGTAGTCGGGCACCACGCCCAAGGTGACCTTGAAGCGCGGGGTGTCCTCGGCGTTCACCTCCTCCGTCTTGGTGAAGGGCAGCTTGCCATCGTCGTTCAGCGTGGCGATGAGGCTCTCGATGAAGCGCGTGACGCGCAGCATGCCGGGGTAGTTGATCTTCTCCTCGTCGTCGGTGGGCTTGTGGTAGTCGGCGTGCGTGCCGGTGAAGAAGTGGATGGCTGGAATGCCTTGCAGGTAGAAGCTGGTATGGTCGCTGGGGCCGATGCCGCTGGTGGTGGTCTTCACCTTCAGGTCGCCCACGAGGTTGCGGCTCACTTCAGCCCATGCGGGCGACGTGCCCACGCCATTGATGCCAATCGTGCCGGTGCTGTCGAGGCGGCCCACCATGTCGAGGTTGATCATGTAGTTGAGCTCAGCGATCGGCACGGTGGGGTTCTTCGTCCAGTAGTTGGAGCCGTAGAGCCCCTTCTCCTCGCCGCTGAAGGCGATGAAGAGGTAGTCGTTCGCCCGCGTGTGGTCGTATTCGGCCAGGTCGCGCGCGAGCTGCAGCATCACAGCGATGCCGCTCGCGTTGTCGTCGGCGCCATTGTGGATGGCAGGCTCGCCCCGGTGCAACGAGCCCTCATCGCCATAGCCCAGGTGGTCGAGGTGCGCGCCGATGACCACCACATTGGCCGCGCCATTGTCGATCATGCCCACCACATTGTAGGCGGTGCGCTCCTCGCGCCTGATGTCCACGTTGATGGCGCAGGGGTTGTTGTCGATCACCAGCCTGTCGTACAGCTCGCCGGTGAGGAAGATCACGGGGATGCTGATGGGCTTCACCTTGGCGCTCAGCTTCGGCTGGGGCGTGGGCGCGGTGGGGTCGTCGTTGAAGAAGAGCACGGCGGCGGCCCCGTGCTGCGCCGCTTTCTCGGCGCGCGCCTGCAGGTCGTGGTAGGCGAGGTACTTGCTGTGCGGATGGATGCCATCGGGCGAGCTCACGCTGAAGGCCACGACGCGGCCCGTGAAGTCGGCGCTGTCCGGATAGTCCATGCGATTGAGCTCCGGCGCCACGATGCCGTACTCGAGCTTGAGGATCTTGCCCCGCGCGGGGCCCGGGGCGGAGAAGGCGAGGGGATACCACTCCTCGCCCGCCTTCAGCCTGCGGCGGCCCAGCTGAAGGGTGTTGGCGG
>CAZJTB010000513.1:0-2276 GCA_964548485.1 uncultured Chryseobacterium sp.
CCGGCCCTGTATCGGCACAGGTGCAGCTGCGCGGCCGCTGGTCCAATACGCGCACGAACGCGGTGACGCCCTCCTTCACTTCCACGCTGAACGAGGGCGCCAACACGGTGAGCTTCGATGGCAGCGCCAACATCCGCCAGCGCACGGCCTATTACAGCGTGAGCCGGATACACAACCATTGCAAGGCGGTGCTGCCCAGCTTCACCGGGATGGATGTGGTGCTGAATACCAATGTGGATGTGACCGGCGACACCTGCAACGCCTACTACGATGGCAGCTCCATCAACTTCTACGCGCAATCGGCCACCTGCCGGGCGCTCTCGCTCTATTCCGATGTGGTGTACCACGAGTACGGCCACGGCATCAACGATACCTACTACCAATCGCAGGGCGGCGTGTTCTACAACGGCGCCATGAACGAGGGCTATGCCGATGTGTGGGCCATCACCCTCACGCAGAATCCCGTGATGTCCCTGGGCTACCGCTTCGGCGAGCCGAACAGCTTCATACGCCGCTACGATGAGGCGCCGCGCGTGTACCCCATCGACATCGCGGGCGAGGTGCATCGCGATGGCGAAATCATCGCGGGTGCCTGGTGGGATACCTACCGCCTGCTCGGTTGGAACATGCCCCTCACGCTGGAGCTCTTCGCCGATGCGTTCCCGGGGCTGCAGGCCGTGGTGCCCAACGGGCAGGAGGGCGTGGCCTTCCGCGATGTGCTCATCGATGTGCTGCAGGCCGATGACGACGATGGCAACATCGCCAACGGCACGCCCAACGGGCTCGCCATCGTGGAGGCCTTCGCGCTGCATGGCATCACCCTGCTGAGCAATGCGCAGTTCAATCATGCGCCGTTGGCTTCAGCCAATCAGAACACGGTCATCCCCGTCAACGCCACGCTCAACCTCACCTTCCCGTTCAATACCTACGTATCGAGCGCCAACCTGCATTATCGCCTCACGGAGAACACGCCCTGGGTCACTGTGCCCATGACCATCAATGGCAGCAACTACGCGGCGCAGATCCCCGGCCAGCCCGCCGGCACCGTGGTGGCCTATTACCTCTCGCTCAACGACGTGTTCGGCAGCCTTAGCAGCGTGACTCCGAACGGTGGCCATCTGCATGCGTTGGGCTACCTGCCCAACTACATCCTCGTCGGTTTCACGCTCATTGCCACCGAGGACGGCGACAACTTCAGCGAGTTGGGCAATTGGACCACCTCGCCGCAGGGGAATGCCACCACGGGCCAGTGGGAATACGGCGTCATCATCCCCTCGTACATCACGCCGGGCGACCCCAACACCATCGTGCAGCCGGCCACGCAGCACACGCCGGGCGGCCTCCTTTGCTGGTACACGGGCAATGGGCCCGGCGCAAGCGCAGCAGCGGGCCAGAACGATGTGGATGCGGGGTCCACGATCCTGGTGAGCGACCCCATGAACCTCACCGCCTACACCAATCCCGCCTTCACTTACTGGAGGTGGTACACCAACAACATGGGCGCGAATCCGAGCGCCGACTGGTGGCAGGTGGAGATCAGCAACAACAATGGAGCGACGTGGGTGCGCGTGGAGAACACCAAGGCGAGCGATCGCAGCTGGCGCCGCAAGGCCTTCCGCGTGGAGGAGTTCGTGCCGCTGACCGCGAGCATGCGCCTGCGCTTCATCGCCAGCGACAGCATCCGCCCCGGCGTTTCGGTGAATGGCGGGAGCCTGGTGGAGGCGGCGCTCGACGACATCCAGCTCTGGAACGCGCCGGAGAACACGCTCGCCATCGAGGATGCGCACGCCGATCTCATCGGGGCCCTTTACCCGAACCCGACCAATGGCCTGCTGCATGTGCGGCTCACGCGCGATGAGCTGCGCGGCCTACGCATCGATATAGCGGACCTGACCGGCCGCGTGGTGCGCGCGCAGCCCGTGGCATCGGCGGCGCAGGGTTGGCTGGCCTTGGATGTGGGCGGTTTGGCCGATGGCCAGTACGTGCTGGTCGCGCGCTGGGAAGGCGGCCGCAGCGAACGGCGTTTCGTGGTGATGCGGTGATCACTCGAGCACCACGGGCCAGCCGCGCGCTCCGGTTGGCGTTGCTGCGCGGATGATGACGAAGCCCAGGCAGCGCTGGCGGATGCGCTCCCACGCGCCGGGCGATCCATCATCGGTAAGGAGCACGCGGCCCATGGCGTCATGCACGGTGAGCGCCTGCGCGCCCAGCCGCTCGGCCAGAGCCGTTGGCGCTTCAGCGGTTCCGGTGGTCATGGTCTCGAAGAGGAGGCCGAT
>CAZJTB010000514.1:0-2276 GCA_964548485.1 uncultured Chryseobacterium sp.
TCGCCCGCGCGCCGACGAGCGCCAGGCCGGCCAGCAGCAGGGCCTTGCAACGGTTCATGGAGCGGGCGCGCGCGTGCTTCACATGTCCACATCGGGGTCCCCCTCCGGATGTGAACGATCCCGATACCCGCTTCACCAGCTGTTCACATTCGCCGCGCTCCCCGATGAAGCGGTCGGAGGGCAGGCCAGGCGCCTGTTCGCACCCACCGATCATGCGTCATCAAGGGCGATCTCCGTATTATCGTGCTCCGCTTCACCCCCCAAGTGGAAGTCAGAGCCGCTCCATCGATCGCGGAGCCCGCCTGGGCCTCGGGACTTCGCCGCAACGATGCGGCCACGGTGCGCGCGCTTTACAAGCAGCACTTCCCGGCGATCAGGAAGTACGTGGTGAGCAACAGCGGCACTTCGGACGATGCGCAGGACATCTTCCAGGAGGCCATGACGGTGCTCTGGCTCAAGGTGAAGGAGGGCGCCATGGTGCCCGACAGCGACCCCGGCGGATTCCTGTTCCGCGTGGCCAAGAACAAATGGCTGGACCAGGTCCGGTCAGCAGCGCACAAGCACATGAAGGTCGTCCACGATGAACGCCTGCACGATGCCCGCATCGATGAGCCGGACGACACCGAGGAGAGGCTCGTGCGGCTGCGGGGCATCTATGAGAAGCTCGACGACAAGTGCCGCACCGTGCTCGACCGGTTCTACTTCGAGCGCAAGGACCTCGCGACGATCGCCGCAGGCATGGGCGTTGAGGAAGAGAGCATCCGCACCATCAAGTACCGCTGCATGATGAAGCTGCGCGCCTTCCGCAAGGCGATCAGCGGTGAAGAACCAGACGAGTCATGAGCCAGGGCGCATTGGACAGACCCACCTTCGAGGTCATCGAGGCCTACGTGCTCGATCGCATGGAGGCGGAAGAGCGCACAGCCTTCGAGCAGCGCATGGCCAATGACGCCGCGCTGCGGGTCGAAGTGGAGATGGAGCGGGAGAACATCCGCGCCATCGAGCTCGGCGGCATGGAGCGCATGCTGAAGGAGGTGCGCGGTGAGCATGCGATGCAGCGAGACCAGGGCAGCGGCTGGACCAGTTGGCTGAAGTACGCGGCCGTCGTGGCCGTCCTGTTGGGGAGCGCCCTGTGGTTCATCCTTCGACCCAGCGCCAACGAACGCCTCTTCGCGGAGTATTTCACCCCGGATCCTGGTCTGCCCGTGACCATGGGTGCCACGAATGACCCTGCCTTCCAGGACGCGATGGTCTCCTACAAGGAGGGCAAGTACGCCGAGGCGCGCGCCAAGTGGGAGCCGATGGCCTTGGTCCACTTGGACAACGACACCCTGCGCTACTACCTGGCATCGGCTGCGCTCGGCATGGGCGATGCGGACTTCGCGATCCCGCTCCTTGAGGGCGTCGCCGTCGATCCGGCTTCGGAATTCGCCGGCAAGGCCCGCTGGTACCTGTTCCTGGCATTCATCAGGACCGGCGACCGCGAGCGAGCCTTGTCCATGCCGCTCGACGATGATCCCGTCTATGGGGCGCGCGTGCGGAAGCTGAAAACCCAACTGGCCAGTTGATGCGCCTCATCCTCGCCTTGGGGATGTACGCTTGCTGCGCGGGATCGGCGTTCGCTCAGCTGGATCCGCTCGCCGCCCGCCACGCCCGCATCGGCGAGCGCTATGAGAAGCAGCAGTACGCCGCGCTCATCGCCGAGATCGATGCGCAGGTGGCGGCTTCAGCGGGCACCCCCTGGGCCGACTCGCTGCACCGCTACTTGTACAAGTACGGCCGTGCTCACCGCAAGCTGAAGGATGCCGCGGCCGGCACCGCCGCGGCCGAGCGCATCTACGCCCTGGTGAAACAGCGCGGCAAGGCTGCCCACGAGCTCGAGGCGCTCTTCGACCTGAGCTGGACCTATTACGACGTGGGTGAGCTGAAGCAGTGCGCGCGGGTTGATTCCATCGCCGTCACCGTGGCCGATCGCGACCCCGCGATCCCCGTGGGCCAGCGCGGTCGCGCGCGCCAATACCTCGCGTTCGATTACAGCGTGCTCGGCGATCATCGGAATTCGGCCAAGTGGGCGCTCGCTGCGATCGCACAGTATGAGAAGGCCGATTCGATCCCGCCGGCTCAGTGGGCCGAGTCGTACACCGCCGTGGGCGTGGCCAACTGGCACCTGGGCCGCATCGGCGATGCCGAGCGGTACTACTTGAAGGCGCTGGAGAAACTCGGCGATGGCCAGGACGAGGCCGTCTTGATGCGCAAGGTGAGCGCCTACGGCAACC
>CAZJTB010000515.1:0-2267 GCA_964548485.1 uncultured Chryseobacterium sp.
GAAGGATTGCTGAAAAACCTCCAAACCGAACAAGTATGTACCCCCCCGAACTCACCGCCCCGATGTCCATGGACCTGGTGTCCGCTGGATTCGAAGAACTGAAGACCCCCGAGCAAGTGGATAAAGCCCTCGCTCAGCCCGGCACGGTGCTCTGCGTTGTGAACAGCGTTTGTGGCTGCGCTGCCGGAGCCGCTCGTCCTGGTGTGAAGCACAGCCTTCGTGGCGCGAAACGTCCCGATAAGCTCGTGACCGTGTTCGCTGGAGTGGACACGGATGCGGTGATACAAGCACGCAAGCACTTCCTTCCTTATCCGCCCAGCAGCCCCAGCATGGCGCTGTTCAAGGATGGCAAGCTGGTGCACTTCCTGGAGCGCCACCATATCGAAGGCCGCACGGCCGAGATGATCGCGGAGAACCTGCAGATGGCCTACGAGGAGTTCTGCTAGGACTGACAGAACAGGAAATGAACGGGGCCGTCTCAAAAGAGGCGGCCTCTTCCATTGTGGATAGGCGGTTGAGAAGTGGTGCGTGCTGGATCTTGACAAGGCCGAGGCGGCGATCGTGCTTTGGGGCAACACGCACCAGCATGAGCAAGCGACCTGTTTTGCTGCCCTACCACCAGCATCAGACGGTGCTGATCCCTCCGAGCTGGGAGGAACTCATCGGGGCGAGCGACCCGGTGCGGCTGATCAGCGCGGTGATCGACAAGCTGGACCTGCAAGCCCTGCTGGCCAAATACAGCGTAACGGGCCGGCCCAGCTACCACCCGCAACTGCTCTTGAAGGTGCTGGTGTACGCCTACGTGAACAACATCTACAGCAGCCGCCGGATCGAAGAGGCGTGCCGCACGCACATCCACTTCATCTGGATGTGCGCCGGGGCCACCCCCGACCATAACACCATCGCCCGCTTCCGCGCCGACCGCCTGGGGCAAGTGCTCAAAGAAGTCTTCACCCAAGTGGTGAAGTTGCTGGTGGAGCAAGGCCTCACCAGCATCGAGGAACTCTACGTGGACGGCACCAAGATCGAGAGCGCAGCGGGCCGCTACACCTTCGTATGGCGCAAGGGCGTGGAGCGCAACACGCAGAAGATGGCCGCCCAGCTCGAAGAACTGTGGAACTACGCTGAAGGCATCGCGCGGCACGAGCTCGAACCCTTGCGCCCCCAGGAGTTCCAAGCGGTGGATCCCGCGGCCGTGGAGCGTACCATCACGCAGATCCAAGAGGCCATCAAGGACAAGGACGCGGACAAGAAGGTGAAGCAGAAGCTCTCCTGCGCCAAGCGCAAGTGGCCGGGGAACGTGGCGAGGAACCAGCAGCGCTTGGAAGAGATGGGCGAGCGCAACAGCCTCTCGAGGACCGACACCGACGCCACCTTCATGCGCATGAAGGAGGACCACATGGGCAACGGACAGCTCAAGCCCGGCTACAACCTGCAGATCTCCACCCACAAGCAGTTCGTGGTGAACTACACCCTGCACCAGAAGCCCACCGACACCACCACGCTTCCCGGTCACCTCTCAGCGCACCAGCAAGCATACGGTCGCATGCCCAAGAAAGCCTGCACCGACGCGGGCTACGGAAGCGAGCAGAACTACCAGGTGCTGGAACAGGAAGGCGTGGAGGCCTACGTGAAGTTCCCGCACTTCGATAGCGTGGTGCGCGGCAAGAAGGCCATCAGCCCAGCAGAGGCCAAGGGCATGCGATGGAACGCGCAGGATGAAGAGCACCTCTGCCCGCAAGGCCACCACATGCCCTGGGTGGGCGTTACGAGCCGCACCACCGACAACGGCCATGTGCAGACCCTCGCCCAGTACGCGGCCCCGCCCCAATGCACCAGCTGCCCGCTGCGCGATGCGTGCCAGATCAACAAAGGCGATCGCCTAGCGGAGGTCAGCCATCGCCTGGAGCGCTACCGGCGGATCGCTTATGCCAAGCTCACCAGCGAAGAAGGCATCGCCCACCGCAAGCGGCGCGGGCACGATGTGGAGAGCGTCTTCGGCAACCTCAAGTCAAATCACGGCCTACGCCGCTTCCTGATGCGCGGCATGGAGAAGGTCACGACCGAGAGCGGCCTGGCGCTACTGGCCCACAACCTGAGGAAATGGGCCGCCATCGCTGATCAAAAGACGGCTCTCGCGTTGCGATCGACCCTGCGCTGGCTTGATCCAACCTCGCGAGCATCCCTGGGCTGCGCGGCGGCTTGAGGTTCGGCTCCGCCGACCATCAGAAAACAGAGAGGCCGCCTCGCGGTTGCGAGACGGCCCC
>CAZJTB010000516.1:0-2260 GCA_964548485.1 uncultured Chryseobacterium sp.
CGTGGTGCTGGCGAAAGCACGGTTGAACGCCTACTTCAAATCGGACAACCAGGACGCTTCGTTCGAGGACCACAAGAAGTCCCTCGATGCCTCGGGAGGGAAGAACATTCCCTGGAGCATCCTGGACGAGTGCTACGGCCACCAGCTGGAAGGCGTGCGCTACGAGCAACTCCTGCCTTACGCGACACCCGAGGGCGGCGATGCCTTCAAAGTCATCGGCGGTGATTTCGTGACCACCGAGGACGGCACCGGCGTGGTGCACACGGCGCCCAGTTTCGGCGCGGACGACCAGCGCGTGGCGCGGCAGCACGGCATCGGTTCGCTGACGCTAGTGGACCTGCGCGGCCGTTTCAAGCCGGAAGTGACCGACTTCGCGGGCGAGTACGTGAAGGCCGAATACCTCAGCGCGGAAGAGCAGGCCGCCGAGGCGAAGAAGCAGGGCCGCGACAAGTACCTCAGCGTGGACGAGCGCATCGCCATCAAGCTGAAGACCGAGGGCCGCGCCTTCAAGGTGGAGAAGTACGAGCACAACTACCCGCACTGCTGGCGCACCGACAAGCCTGTGCTCTACTATCCGCTCGACAGCTGGTTCGTGCGTGTGACCGCGAAGAAGGACCGGCTCATCGCGCTCAACAAGACCATCACCTGGAAGCCGGAGAGCACCGGCACCGGCCGCTTCGGCAACTGGCTGGAGAACCTGCAGGACTGGAACCTCTCGCGTTCACGCTACTGGGGCATCCCGCTGCCCATCTGGCGCACCGAGGACGGCGATGAAGAACTCTGCATCGGTTCCTTGCAGCAGTTGAAGGAGGAGATCGCCCGCGCGGTGAAGGCCGGCGTGATGGCGGCCGACCCCTACGCCGCCTTCGTACCCGGCGACATGAGCGATGCCAACTACGACCGCATCGACATCCACCGTCCGTACGTGGACCACATCGTGCTCGTTTCTCCCAGCGGTAAGCCCATGCGTCGCGAGACCGACCTCATCGACGTGTGGTTCGACAGCGGCGCTATGCCCTACGCGCAATGGCACTTCCCCTTCGAGAGCGAAGCCGCGTTCAAGGAGAAATTCCCGGCTGCATTCATCGCCGAGGGCGTTGACCAGACGCGCGGCTGGTTCTATACGCTGCACGCCATCGCCACGCTCACGCAGGACAGCGTGGCCTATAAGACCGTGGTGAGCAATGGCTTGGTGCTCGACAAGGTGGGCCAGAAGATGAGCAAGCGCCTGGGCAACGCGGTGGATCCCTTCAAGACGCTCGACCAGTACGGCGCTGATGCGGTGCGCTGGTACATGATCAGCAACGCCTCGCCGTGGGACAACCTGAAGTTCGACGCCGAGGGCATCACCGAGGTGCAGCGCAAGTTCTTCCGCGCGCTGTTCAACACGTACAACTTCTTCGCGCTGTACGCGAACATCGATGGCTACGACGGAACCGGCGATTCGACGTGGACGGAGAGCGACCGCTGGATCCTCTCGCGCCTCAACAGCGTGCTGAAGCTGGCCGATGCGAGCTACGCGGACTACGAGCCCACCATCGCCGCGCGCGCCATCCAGGACTTCGTGGTGGAGGACCTGAGCAACTGGTACGTGCGCCTCAACCGCCGCCGCTTCTGGAAGGGCGAGCTCGGTGCCGACAAGAACGCCGCCTTCCAAACGCTGCATCGTTGCCTGGAGGTGATCGCGATGCTCAGCGCGCCCATCGCGCCCTTCTTCAGCGACCGCCTGTACCGCGACCTGAAGGGTACGAGTGTGCATTTGAGCGATTGGCCGAAGCACGACGAGTCGCTCATCGACACCGAGCTGGAGCAGCGCACCGCGCTCGCGCAGAAGCTCACCTCGCTGGTGCTCAGCATCCGCAAGAAGGAAGGCCACCGCGTGCGCCAGCCCTTGCACCGGATGATGGTCCCCGTGACCGACACGACCATGCGCACCCGCCTGGAAGCCATCCGCGACCTGGTATTGAGCGAAGTGAACGTGAAGGAACTGGTGATCCTGGATGCCAGCGAGAGCAAGCTCACCAAGAAGATCAAGCCCGACTTCAAGAAGCTGGGTGCCCGCATGGGCAAATTGATGAAGAGCGTTGCTGCGGCGGTGAACGCGTTCACCCAAGCGCAGATCGCCGAACTGGAAGCGAACGGCCGGATGATGCTGAACGTGGAGGGTCAGGAGGTGGAACTGCTGCGCGACGATGTGGAGATCACCGCCGAGAACGTGCCAGGGCTGAGCGTGGCCAGCGATGGGGCGCTCACCGTGGCG
>CAZJTB010000517.1:0-2254 GCA_964548485.1 uncultured Chryseobacterium sp.
CCGAGCAGTGGGAGGTGAGCGGCGGCCTGCTGGCCTGGCTCGACCTGAACCGCGAATTGCGCGGCATGCACGGCAATGACCGGTTCCGCTACGGCACCGAGGCCGCCATCGCCCGCTTCGACCTGTTCGGCCAACGGGTCATCTACCGCAGCCCGCTGGGCCATACGGTGGTGGTCTCGCGGCGGCGCGTGTGGACCTATTGAGCGGGCTTGCCCGGCTCTTCGATCAGCGTCCACAGGCTGATGGCCGCGCGCTTGCCCTTGAGCGCGATGCTCCCGATCTCGCGCACCGGCAGCGGGCCCTTGGGCAGCAGTAGGTCCAGTAGCTCCTTGCTCATGAGGTTGTCCACCCCGTACTCATTGCACGTGTTCTGGATGCGCGCGGCGGTGTTCACCACATCGCCGCTGAAAATGCGCTCGCGCTTCACCAGCCCCACCTCGCCGGTGGTGACCTCGCCATAGTGGAAGCCCGCTTTGAAGGCTGGCGCGATGCCGTAGCGCGCTCGGTAGTGGGCCTCGCGGCGCCGCAGCTTGGCGCGGATGTCGAGGAAGCAGCGCAGGCAGCGCTGCCGGCCCAGGCCCCGCCGCAGCGGCCAGCTCACGCTGATCTCGTCGCCCACGTACTGGTAGATCTCGCCGCGCGAGTACACGATGGGGTCGGTGATGTCGGTGAACAGCTCGTTGAGCAGCTGGAAGTAGCGCACATGGCCGAGCTCCTCGGCGATGGAGGTGGAGGACCGCATGTCGAGGAACATGAAGATGCGCAGCTCCTGCCGCGGCTGGTGGTAGCGGCCGATCAGGTGCGCCACGCTGCCGTTGCCGTACTGGTCGTTGAGCCGCACCATGAGCATGGTGCCGCCCAGGAGCAAGGTCCAGTAGAGGTACTGGCCCAGCCATTTCAGGCTCATCAGCCGGTCGATGAAGCCGCCGCCGAGGGGGTCGTGCCAGGCGGGCAGCGCTGCACCGGTGAGGGCGATGACCCCCGCCATGCACACGGCCATGATGCCGAAGGCGGGCAGGAAGGGCAGGCGCCTGAGCTGCGGCCGGAGCAGGAAGATGTAGGTGCCTCCGCCGAGGAGCCCCGCCAAGAGCGAGCGGAAGAAGTGCTCGTCGATCAGGCTGCCGAGGGCATTGGTGATGCCATGCTCCGACAGGGCGTTGTGCTCGAAGAGCGCCGCCAGCATGCCTGCCGCCACCCAGGCCAGGGTGATGCGCAGGGTGCGGTTCGCGCGCAGGCGCAGGCGGGCTAGCGGATTCATGCCGGGCGGCGAAAATAGGCTGGCTCCATGCCGATGGGCTGGCTTGGGGACCGGTCACCCGCGGATACTGCAGTCGTTCATCCGTATGTAAGGTGCAGAGGGCGCGCATGCCATGTTAATCTTGCCGCATGCGCGTGGCTCCGCTCGTACTGCTGATCGCCTGCTCAGGTCCCAGGCACGATGCTTCGCATGCCCCGAACAGCGATGTGCGCGATGACCTGGCTTCACTCTACGCGGAGCAGGAACTCACTGGTTCCTTCATCAGCTACGATGCGCAGCGCGATCGCTGGCTCTTCATCGATAGCGCCCGTTGCGATTCCGCCTCGCTTCCTGCCAGCACCTTCAAGATCCTCGGCACGCTCATCGGCCTGGAGAGCGGCGTGCTGTCCGATGCCGATCAGGTGATCGCGTGGGACGGCCGCGACTACGGGCGAGAGGCGGCCAACCGCGACCTCAACCTGCGAGAGGCCTACGATGCCAGCGTCTATTGGTACTACCGCGAGACGGTGCGCCGGATCGGCCCCGCTCAAGCAGTGGCTCGATACCAGGCGCTACTGCAACGCCGATACCACGGGGGGGCTATGACCAATGCTGGGTAAGGGGAGGGCTGCGCATCACCCCGCGGCAGCAGATCGATTTCCTGCGGGTGGTTCAGGCCGAGCAGCTGCCATTCAGCGCGCGCACCTATGCCATCGCGAAGGACATCATGGTGCGCGAGGACACGCTTGGGCACATCCTGCGCGCCAAGACCGGCTGGGCCATGGGCAATGGGGGCAGCATCGGCTGGTACGTGGGCTGGGTGGAGGCCCCGCAGCACGCGCCATACTTCTTCGCCAACCGGATCTTCACCAAGGATACCGCGCATGCCAGTTTCGCGGAGGCACGGATTGAAATCGCCAAGGCGGTGCTGAGAGAGGTAGGGGCGTGGCCGTGAGGGGCGGAACAGGTGACCTGGGATTACATCAGAATCCCCCGACCCCCGGCCCCGCCGCCACA
>CAZJTB010000518.1:0-2241 GCA_964548485.1 uncultured Chryseobacterium sp.
TTCGGCACCGCGCCATCCTTGTAGGGGCTACCGGTGCCGTAGATGCCCATGTCATTGCCGTCGGTTCCCGCACCCACGCCAGGGCAAGTGCCCAGCAAGTGCAGGTCGTCGTAGAACTGGTAATCGTTGTCACCTTCGTTCACGAAGATGTTCCCGGCCGGAACACCGAGTATGTTGCCGCTTTCCACGAAGCCGCCCAGGTTGCTCGTCAGGGCCGTGCTCACCAGCAGGTTGTTGGTGAGGGTGGCCCCGTTGCTCTGCCAGAAGGGCGCCGAGGCACGGGTGAAGATGCAGTTGGCGATGCTGGCGTTCGCGCTGTTCCCGACACGGGTGCCCATGCAAACGCAGTTCAGCATGGTCAAACCGTTGTCGAAGCCGCTGATCTCAGCGCCCGTGCCTGCCTGATAGTCGAAGATGCAGCGCGTGAAATTCGCAGCGCCGTCGGCTCCGAGGGCGAAGCGGTAGAAGATGCACTCCACGAATGCCGATGAGGATCCCGAGGGGGATTGGACGCCGAGTGCCACGCTTTGCATGAACATGCAGCGGTCGAACTCCACGCTCTGCACGTTCTGGTCGCCTGGTCCAGTCCCGAATTGGAGGCATGTGCCGTTGCCCGGTGTGTGGAACCGGATGCCTCGGAAGGAGCTGCCATTGGCGCCATTGGTCAAGCGGAAATTCGCAGTGCCATTGGTGGTGAGGATGGTAGCGCCGGTGGCGTTGGTGCTGTCCGTATGGATGCCAGCCCCTACGAAGTGCAGGGTCTTATCCAGTGCGAAGCCGCCGGGAACCAGGAAGGAGCCGCCGCTCAGATAGAGGTCGGCGTTGTTCGGCGCAGCGATGATGGCCGCTGTGAGGTCGGTGAATACCTGCACGGTTCCGGCATGTTGCACCACGATGCGTGCCTGCTGCGCGCCGACGTCGAATGCAGTGCAGATCAGGACGAGGGTTAGGATGATGTTGCGCATGGTCAAGGGCGGATTCATTGTTTCACGAAGGGCAGGTGGATGCTCCGGTCGGCACTGGTGATGCGCAGCATGTAGGTGCCACGGGCGAGTGTTGCGATGTCCCAGCTGCGGTGCGCCGTGCCGGATGCACTCCAACTCTCCAGAGCGAGCGCGATCCTTCCGGAGGCATCGATGATGTTCACCTGGAGGGCCGTGGCATCGATGGCATCCACGCGCAATGAGAGCTGGTCGCTCACCGGATTCGGGAAGAGCAGGTAGTTGCTCACGCCGGGGATCTCGTTCAGGCCCACCGTGAAGTTGAAGGTGCTGCTCAAGGGCGCGCTCCAGCCGCCGTCGGCATCGCGGAAGCGGATGGTGAAGAGGTGATCGCCTTCGGTGGTGGGCACCGGCAGCGCATCGATCAGATCCACCGTTGCACCCGGACCGATGTCCTCGGCGATACGATCGGCCACGGCATCATCAAGCCAGTACTCGTAGCCGGTGATCGCTCCTCCGTTCCTGGTGAAGCCCACCGTGAATGGCACGCTGCGCTCTCCGCGAACATCAATGGTGCGAACAGTCACTGTGTGGAAGCCGACCGGCAAGGAGTTGCTGTTCAGCGGTGCGTTCATCAACGGCGCCGCCCCGGGCGTCACGTTCACCGTGGTGCTTCCAGCGGCATTGTCGTCGAACCAGTATTCGAGCGCGTTCACAGTAGTGCCGCGCTGGGTGAAATGGCTCGTCCAGGGCGCGCTCCACTTGCCATCGGCATCCTGGAACTGGAGCGTCACCAGATGATGGCCTACCGGAAGCGCATTGCTGCTGAAGGTGACGGTCTGATCCGTGACCGTGCTCGGCGGCAGGCTCACCACCGTGGCAGCGGCCACATTGTCGTTGAACCAATACCGGTAGCCCGTGATGTTCTGTGCCTGCGCTGCGGCGAGGCTGGAGATGGCCAGGGCGCAGGCCAAGCTCCTGATGATGTTCTTGTGGAGCATGGCTCAGTGGCTTTGCGCAGCGGTGCGGATGTTCACGGGCAGGGCGCCGTTCCAATCAGTGGCCGGCGCAATGGCCGCCTGCTGGAAGTGCGGGTTGTAGGGCACCACGCCCGTCTTGTAGGGCGCATGCGTGCCGTACAGCCCGATGTCGGTGCCATCGTTGCCTGCGCCGATGCCGCCGCTGCTGGGCGCCAGGTGCAGGTCGTCGCTGTACTGGTAGGTATTGCTCGTTTCGTTCACGAACATGGCGGAGGGCGCAACACTATAGATGATGTTCGTCTCCGTGTTTCCGCCCGAGT
>CAZJTB010000519.1:0-2238 GCA_964548485.1 uncultured Chryseobacterium sp.
GGCAAGGCTCAACGCGCCATTCTCCAAGTTGGTGTCGTAAGCCCCGCCGAGGGCGAAGTGGCCATTGCGGTTCGATGCGATGCAGGGCGGTGTGCCATCCTTGGTGCTGTTGAAGCGATCCAAGCGGGCCAATTGACCATGCGGGAGGAAGGCCGCGACGAATGGCGTGATCCTGTTGCTTGCAGAGCTCAGGGTCACCCCGTTCAGGTTGAGCTGGGTCGTGAACTGACCAGCCATCATCACTATGCCCTGGGCGGTGAGCGAGAGGCTGGTGCCGCCGAAGACGTGCGTGCTGCCGGATGATGTGCCGGTGCGCACCCATTGGAATTGTCCGTTGGCTGGATTGAGCCGGGCCAGGTAGCAGAAGTCGTGCGTTCCTGGATTCAGGCTTCCCACCCCTGGGAAAGCGCTCGGTGAATGTGTGATGCCGCTGAGGTACAGGGCACCGCAGCCCGCAGTCAGCGCGGCCGGACCGGAGAAGCCGTCACCCGTTTCCGCCACTTGGGTGGTCCACAAGTGGCCAATCGGCATCGTGAAGGCGCTGATCCGCAGACCGCTGCCCGAAGCGGCAGAGTGGGTGCCCAGCACGCTCCCGTTCGGGCCGTACCAGGTCATGCTGGCGTTGCGCGCATGGAAGGATGCATAGATGCGGTCCTGATCCACAGCCAAGGCACGGGCGGTTTCGTCCTCGCTGCTGCCGCCTGAGACAATCCATTGACCGATACCGGATGTGCTGTACGCCGCCAGGACCAGATTATTCCGATTGCTGGGGAGGGCCGAAGGCATGGATCCGAACGGCGTGGTGATACGGCCATTCACCGTGCCCAGCACCACCGGCCCGGCTGAAGAGAGCCGGATGCTGGTCGGGGCGTCCGCGCCGCTGCCCCCCAAGCGCGTTACCCAGCGCAGCTCCCCGCTTGGTGTCCAGGAGGCCACGAACCAATCGGTCTGGCCCGAACTGCTCAAGGATTGGTTGGCTGTGGATCCGCTGGCGCTCGGGAATGCGATGCTATTCTTGAACCAACCGCACACATAGGCATTGCCTGCGGCGTCAAGCGCCACATCAGTGGCCGCGCTCTCCCCCGTATTATCGGGTGTGAGGGCCCAGAGCAAATTGCCATTGGCATCGTATCGCGCGATGAAGGCATCCTGCGATCCAGTCACCTGCCCCAAGGCGCCAGGGAATAGCCCACTGGACCGGGTGTAGCCCACTGCAAGGACGGAACCCGCTTCATCGACGGCTACGCCTTTCACCTCGTCAGGCTGGAACCCTGGCAGGTTCACGCTCCATGGCCAGGAGAAGGGTTGCGCGAGGGCTGGGCTGCCCGCACAGGCGAGCGCGGCCAGCACTGCGCACAGGCGCGCACGAGGGCTTCGGATATGGGGCGTCATGCGGAAGAGCGGGCCTCATACGCTGCGAATGCTGGTCGGGTTGCCGTCCAAGGGGGTCTTGGCGCCGATGAACGCATTGGCCTGGCTGATGAATGCCAGGGCGTGACTTTTCAGCCTGCTGCGCATTCCTTCGCCAGCACCACGGATGATTGATACCGAGCGTGAAACCGCCGAGATCCGGGCCGCGCAGGCTGACCCGGCCCGCTTCGCGGTGCTTTACGATCGCTATTTCGGTGATGTCTTCCGGTTCATCCTGCGCCGCGCCGGCGATCGAGACCTCACCGCCGACCTCACCCAGCAGGCATTCCTCAAGGCCATGCTCTCCCTGTCACGCTATGAATCGCGCGGGCTCCCGTTCCGGGCCTGGCTCTTTCGTATCGCCCTCAACGAACTGCGCATGCATTGGCGCAAGCGGAAGGAGGTGCTCATCGACCTGAGCTACCGGCAGGTGGACAGCCTGCGGGAGGAGATGGAGCTGCGGCTCGACCCGGACGACCTGAGTCGGCTGGCGCAAGCCCTTTCGGCCTTGGATGAAGCACGCGCCCACCTCATCCAATTGCGCTTCATGGACGGCCTCAGTTACCTGGAAGTGGGCCAGGTTCTCGGCATCGGCGAGGATGCCGCCAAGATGCGCACCCACCGGGTGCTGGCCGTGCTGCGCGCTAACCTTGCCACACGCTCATGAAGCATCGCTACCGCATATCGCCCCACGGGCAGGGCCCGGAGCCCACCGATGCCGAGCTGCGCCGCTACAAGGACCATGGCCGCCTGCTGCACAACTATCAGCGCGCGCGCGACCTGCTCCACCGCAGGCCGCTCTACAGGGATCCGAAGGCTTTCCTCGTG
>CAZJTB010000520.1:0-2224 GCA_964548485.1 uncultured Chryseobacterium sp.
TCCAGCACCGCCCTCCTGAAGCAATTGCAGACCCTGCAGGGCGTGCTCGCCAGCAGCAACACGCTGCCCATCCTCGATAACTTCCTCTTCGAGATCGACGGCAAGCAGCTCACCGTCACCGCCAGCGACCTGGAGACCACCATCACCGCCACCATGCCGGTGGAGGCCAAGGACAAGGGCAGCGTGGCCATCCCGGCCCGCCTCCTGCTGGACACGCTGAAGGCCTGCCCGGAGCAGCCGCTCACCTTCAGCATCGATGGCAAGCACCATGGCGTGGAGCTGAGCAGCGAGCAGGGCAAGTACAAGATGACCGGGTTCAACGGCGCTGAATTCCCCAAGAGCCCCGTGCTCGAGGGCGCCACCGCCATCAGCCTGCCGGCCGGCACCCTGGCCAAGGCCATCAACAAGGCCATCTTCGCCACGGGCAACGACGACCTGCGGCCGGTGATGAGCGGCATCCTCTTCGAGCTCACCGAGGAGGACATGCGCTTCGTGGCCACCGACGCCCACAAGCTCGTGCGCTACAAGCGCACCGATGTGCAGGCCCCGAAGGCCGCCAGCTTCATCGTGCCCAAGAAGCCGCTGAACCTGCTGAAGGCCGCCCTGCTCAGCAGCAACGCCGACCTCTCGGTTGAGTTCAACGAGAGCAACGCCGCCTTCCGGTTCGACAACACCGTGCTCGTGTGCCGCCTCATCGATGGCAAGTACCCGAACTACGAGGCGGTGATCCCCAAGCAGAACCCGAACAAGCTCACCATCGACCGCGGCACCTTCCTAAGCACCATCCGCCGCGTGAGCATCTTCGCCAACAAGACCACGCACCAGGTTCGCCTGCACATCAATGGCAGCCAGCTCACCGTGAGCGCCGAGGACTTGGATTTCGCCAACGAGGCCAGCGAGAAGCTCACCTGCAGCTACGAGGGCGAGGAGATCACCATCGGCTTCAACTCGCGCTTCCTCATGGACATGCTGAGCAACATGGAGAGCGAGCACGTGGTGCTGGAGATGAGCGCGCCCAACCGCGCGGGCATCCTCCTGCCCGGAGAGCCCGGAGAGCCCGGCGAGGATGTGCTGATGCTGGTGATGCCGGTGATGCTGAACAATTGAGTTGAGGTTTTCCCGACTCAAGGCCGGGATGACAGGTTGGAGGTTGATGGCTTGGGTTCATTCCTTACGGAAGGAATGCACGGATGCGTGGAACAGCACGCGCGTGGCAACCCGCACCGCTCGGAACGGCAGGGATATTGGTTACTTCGTGGCTCATCCTCCAGGTCCATGAAGAACACCCTCATCGCAGCCGCCATGCTCCTCACGCTCACCGCGCAGAAGTGCGCCGATAAGACCGCCTCCTCGACCGGGCTCATGGAGAAGAAGTGGGTCATCCAAACGATCAATGGGCAGCGCTTGGACCTGCCCGATGGCACGGAAACGCCCTGGCTGAAGCTCAATGGCGATCAGCTCCAGGGCTTCGGCGGCTGCAACGCGCTCATGGGCAGCTACGCCCTCGAAGGCAGCAAGCTCAGCTTCAGCGGCATCGGCAGCACCAAGAAGTATTGCGAGGGCGTGCAACCCACCGAGAACGCCATTAAGGAGGCGCTCGGCAAGGCGGACAGCTTCCGGCTCGATGGCAATCAGCTGCGCCTCTTGGGCGGCGGCAAGGAACTGGCCACGCTGGCAGGCGAGTGAGCCCCGGCACTCAATCGTCCCACGTGGTGCTCATGTTGCCCGGGCGCCTGGATTCCTCGGCCAGCCTGCGCTTCCAGATCAGCTCGGCCTCATTCACCTCATCGCCTTCGCCATCGGAGGGCGGCGCCTCATCGTCCTCTTCATCAGCGAAACTCGGCTTGGGGTCGGTGATGGCGGGCGGCACCCGGCGGAAGGCGATGGCCGCCGCTGCGCCCACCACAGCGCCCCAGAGATGGCTCTCCCAACTCACGTGGTGCATCACCGGCAGGATGCCCCAGACCATGCTGCCGTACCAGAAACTGATCAGCAGGGCCAGGGCCATGAGGGTGCGCTGGCGGTGCAGCAGTCCGCTGAGGAAGAGGAAGGCGGCCATGCCGTAGATGATGCCGCTGGCACCGATGTGCGGATTGGCCCTGCCCATGAGCCACACGCCCAGGCCGCCGATGAGCCAGGTGAGCAGCACCACGCGCCCGGCCACGCGCGGGTAGAAGTACATGAGGCACCAGCCCAGGGCCAGGATGGCGGTGCTGTTGTTGAA
>CAZJTB010000521.1:0-2207 GCA_964548485.1 uncultured Chryseobacterium sp.
AACACGCCCTTGCTGGTGTACAGCGGGGTGAGCAGGAAGTTGAGGAAGCGCGCAATGATGCTGCTGAGCCCATAGATGGCTGTTTGGCCGGCGAGTTTGCGGAGGGCGCTCATGGTTTCAGCCGATTCTCCAGATCCATGCGTCCGTGCAGCACTCTGATGATCTCAATGGCTTTGCCCGCTTGATCCCACCGATAAAAGACCAGATGCGACCCGACCTTCAGGCCAAGGTAGCCCTCGCGTACATGCCCGTAGTCCTTGCCGGCCTCAGGGTCACGCAGGATCAGATCGAACGCATCGAGGATGAGGCTCACATAGTGATCAGCCTGCTCCACGGACCAGTGCTCGACCGTGTGCCGCCAGATGCCTTCGAGGTCATCGGCAGCGGCACGACTGACCTTCAGCTTCATCCCTTCCGGGCATGCTTCCGGTGAAGGTCCTTCAGGAAGACGTCCCCATCAAAGTCCGCCACGAAGCCGGAGCGCTCCCCTTTCTTCAGTTCCTTGATCAGGCTTTCCTTCTTCGTTTCCTCGACCTCGAACAACCGCAGGGCAGCGCGGATCACTTCGCTCACTGAGGTGAACTTGCCGGACCTCACCTGCTTGGCCACGAAGGCCTCGAAGTGGTCGCCCAGGAGGATGGATGTGTTCTTGCTCATGGCTGCTGAAGATCAACGCGAAGGTACCACGGATTGGTATCGAAGATCCCTCGGTCGGCGAGTTTGTGGAGGGCGCTCATATTCTAGTGGGGCATGCTCTAGCACACTCATATGGACACGAATGGACGGGCATGGACGCCTCTGTCCATGCCCGCCCATTCGTGTCCATTGTGCTCACGCTCCCGTGAAATTCGCTTTCCTCTTCTCCACGAACGCGGTTGTTCCCTCCTTGAAGTCCGCCGTTCCGAAGCACTTACCGAACTCCTCGATTTCTCGCGCGAGGCCATTCACCGCAGGCTCGTAGCCGGCGTTCACCGCGCGGATGGCTGCGCCCAATGCGGTTGGGCTGTTCTTCGCGATGGCCGCAGCGAGTTCAGAGCACTTGGTCATGAGCTGCTCTTGTGGAACAACGTGGTTCACCAGCCCCCACTGCAGGGCCTCATCGGCCTTGATCATGCCTGCGCTGCCGAGGAAGATCATCTCCATCGCCTTGCCCTTGCCCACGAGGCGGGCCAGGCGCTGCGTGCCGCCATAGCCAGGGATCACGCCCAGACCCACTTCGGGCAGCCCCAGTTTGGCGGTCTCGCTCGCCACACGGAAATGGCAGCTCATGGCCAGTTCCAGTCCACCACCCAGCGCGAAACCGTTCACTGCGGCGATCACGGGCTTGTTCAAACGCTCCACATGATCGAAGAGCTTGGTGTGGCCTTCGGCGCTCAGGGCCTTGCCCTCCTCCACGCTGAAGTGCGCGAATTCCTTGATGTCGGCGCCCGCCACGAACGCCTTGGGCCCGCTGCCGGTGATGATGAGCACGCGCACGCTCTTGTCGGCCTCGGCCTCGTTGAGCGCGCGGTCCAGCTCGTCGATGGTGGCGCGGTTCAGCGCGTTGAGCTGGTCGGGACGGTTGATGGTGATGGTGCGGATCGCGTCGGCATCGGACACCAGGAGGTTCGTGTAATTCATGATCGGTTGGCGCGATTCCGGGTCGAGCCCGGAATGACAAAGGCCAAATGTATCGGCCTAGCGATGGAGCGGCAGCTCCACGAGGAACCGCGTGCCCCGACCTTCCTCGCTCTCGAACCATACGCGGCCACCTGCCTGCTCCACCATGCGCTTCACCATGGCCAGGCCCAGGCCCATGCCGCTGCTCTTGGTGGTGAAGCTGGGCGTGAAGATGCGCTCGCGGGCCTCCGCGGGGATGCCGGTCCCATTGTCGCGCACCTCGATCCGCGCCCGTGGCCCATCGCGCCGCGCGATCACCTCGATGCGCCCATCGTGATCCTCGGGCATGGCCTGCACGGCGTTCTTCAGCAGGTTGTTCAGCACGCGCAGCATGTGCTCGCGGTCGGCCAGTACGGGCAGCGGGCCTTCCTCCTCATGGGTGATGGTGATGCCCGGCGAAGCATGGAAGACATCGACTGCGGCGCGAACCACTTCGCAGAGGTCGAGCTCCGTAGGCGATGCGGCGGGCATCTGCGCGAACTGCGAGAACGCCGAGGCCACGCCGTTCAGCGTGTCGATCTGCTCCACCATGCTCTTCGCGAAGCGGT
>CAZJTB010000522.1:0-2204 GCA_964548485.1 uncultured Chryseobacterium sp.
TGTTGCGGATGATGTTGCCCGAGCTCAGCATCGTGTGGTCCACGTAGATGCCGGCTGTGGAGCAGTCGTACACGGTATTGCCCTCCACAAGGGTGTTCTTGGTGGTGATGTTGCCGAAGTAGATGCCGTAGCCGATCTGGAAGTAGGCCTGGATCTGCGGGGCCGTGGTGGTGAACACCCCGCCCACGCCGCTCACGATATTGTCGCGGATGATCATGCCATCGGTGTTGTCGATGGCGATGCCGCCGCCGTCGTTGAGGATGGCCAGGCAGTTCTTCACCACGTTGCGCTCGATGCGCGTGTTGGTGTATGCCGCGATGCCGATGTAGCCGATGTTCTCCAGGCGGTTGTCGGTCACCACCATGCCGGTGCCGTTCACGCGCAGGCCGAAGTAGCCCCAGTTGCTCTCGCCCCAGCCGGGCCAGAGGCACACATCGGTGATGAGGTTGTCCGTGAAGCGGCTGTCGTTGTCGATGAGGAACACGGCGGTGGTGAGCGTGCGCCGCACGGTGTTGTGGTGGAAGTCCTGCACGGAGCCGGTGCTGTAGATGGCCCGGTAGGTGTCCTCCATGGTGCAATAGGCCACCTCGATGTTGTCCGTCACGCTCAGGCGCACCGAGGCATCCACCTGGTGCTTGAAATCGAGGTTGAGCACGCGCGCGTGTCGGCGCTGGTAGCCGAAGTAGATGCCGAAATCCTGGTGCGCGGCCTCGATGATGTTGCCGCTGGGCGATGCGCCGCCCGGGAAGATGGCGTAAAGGGTGCTCGTGGGGCGGTCATAGAACCACTCGCCCGGGGCATCGAGCAGGCTCAGCTTGTTGCGCAGGAAGTAGCCCCAGGTCTGCGCGCCTACGTTATTGCCCGTGCCCGTATGGGTGAGCGTGGTGCCCGAATGCGCCGATACGAAGGCCGTGTCATAGCTCCAGTTGGTGGTGCGGATCACCAGCGTGGCACCGGTGAAGAACCCGCTGCCCTGGGTGATGTCCGAATCGATGGTGGTGGTGCCCGTATGGGCATCGGTGAACAGCCACTGGCCCTGATTGGGGAAGCGCGCCAGTTCCATGCGCGCATCGTTGAAGAAGACTTGCTTCACGTTCTGCGTCACCGTGGCCTTCCAGATGTTCCCGCTGTGCTGGGTCCAGTTGGTCACCTGCACGCTGCCGCTGATCACCGGGTCGTCGCCGGTGCCGTACGCCCCGATGACGATCTTGTTGGAAGCTGTGCCCGATCCGTTGATGTTGAGCCTGCCACGGAAAACGCCGCCCCGCTGGAAGAGGATCTGGGTTCCGGCGGTGATGCTCGTGCCCAGTTGGTTCACCCGGTCGATGGTCCTCCACGGGGTGCTGGTGGAGGTTCCGTTGTTGGTGTCGCTACCGGTGGGCGAGACGTAATAGATGACCGCGTTGGCCAGCGTGCTTATGGCCAGCAGGAGAGAGAGCAGGATGTAGCGCATGCGGAGATTCCAGCAGGTGTTTTCGGCGGACGAAATTCGCCCCAAGCCCTTGCGCCGCGCGGCTTCCCGACCCACCGAGAATGAACATTTCGACCAGTGCGCGGGGCCACCCGTCGAAGCGGCCAACCCGCCGACAGACAGGCGGTTGCCGCTTCAACGATCGCCGTTCCATCACGGTCGTTGATGTTGATAACCCATGAAGCCGGATGGATGCGGCCTCAAATCAGCTTTGGATGGCACAAGGCAGGGCAAAGGCCCGATGATCGCCCGCGGAACAGCCCGGAAACGCAGTGCCCAGCGCATATGGCTCCAGCGCCAGCGCATTGCTCGAAAGGCCTTCATGCCCGCCAGGAAGCAGGTTGAGGCGCATCCGGTTCACCTTGAAGACCAGCGCGAACGCCAGCGATCCCGCTTGGATTCGAACCAAGGACCGGCAGCTTAGAAGGCTGCTGCTCTATCCAGCTGAGCTACGGGACCAGGAGGTGCAAAGGTGCTAAGCGCGGAAAGAGCACCGGCCTGGCAACCGGAAGGCCCCAGCAACCTGAGCCCCGGAACATGCGGGCACATCGCGGAGCTGCCCACTTGCCCCCATTGGCAACACCGGTGCATGGAAACAACGAAGGCCGGCGAATGCCAGCCTTCTTGCTCGTCGGGGTGGTGTGATTCGAACACACGACCCCCTGGTCCCAAACCAGGTGCGCTAACCGGGCTGCGCTACACCCCGAGCATGATGTCAACTCCCTTCCTCACA
>CAZJTB010000523.1:0-2198 GCA_964548485.1 uncultured Chryseobacterium sp.
CATCAAGACCAGCGCCGATTACGTGCTCAACCAGCGCCTCAATGTGCGCGCCTTCTACGAGCGCGTGGTGAACACCCCGGTGATCTCCACCTCATTCCCCAGCGCCAACACCAACGTGGGCATCGCCATCCGCTTCACCCTCACCCAATGATGCCCGGCGCTACATTCGCCGCCATCCTCATCAACCGCATCCCGCTGCCATGAACATCCCTGCCGACCTCAAGTACACGAAGGACCACGAATGGCTCCGCATCGAGGGCGATACCGCCGTGGTGGGCATCACCGATTTCGCGCAGGGCGAACTGGGCGACATCGTGTTCGTTGACATCAAGTCCGAAGGCGAGGCGCTGGAGCGTGAAGCGGTTTTCGGAACGGTGGAGGCCGTGAAGACCGTGAGCGACCTCTTCATGCCGGTGAGCGGCACCGTGGTGGAGGTGAACCCCGCCCTGGCTGATAATGCAGCCTTGGTGAACACCGACCCCTACGGAGCGGGCTGGATGGTGCGGGTGAAACTGGCGGCTGGCGCCGGGCTCGATGGCCTCATGGACGCCAAGGCCTACGCCGAGCTGGTGGGCGGCTGATGCCCGCATTCCTGATCAGGTTCCGCTGGGCGCTGAGCTGGGCCCTGCTCATCCTGGTGCTCTGCCTGATGCCGGGTGCCGCGCTCCCCGCTTGGCACTGGGCCGACCTCTTCAGCCTGGACAAGCTGGTGCATGCGGCGCTCTTCGCCGTGCTGGCCTTGCTCACCCTCAAGGCGATGCATCCGGGCCCAACGCCGCGCCAGGCAAGGGTGGCGCTGGCGCTCCTGCTCGCCTACGGGGGCTCGCTCGAGGCCATGCAGATGCTCACCGCCCTGGGCCGTCGGGGCGATTGGAACGATGTGGCCGCCAACGCATTGGGCGCCCTGTGCGGTTGGGCGTGGCTCCGGTACCGCGCCACCAGGCAACGGAATGCTACGGAGGCGATGGATGCATAGCTTTGAACCCGTGCCCGGGAAGCGGGTACAGCGAGAAAACCCCATCACGCATGGAATTGAGGAAGAATCCCGAGGCCAACCTGGAGCGCCGGAAGTTCAGCTTCTGGATGATCGGCCTGCTCACCGCGTTCGCACTCACGCTCGTCTGCTTCGAGTGGACCACCTTCGTGGACCGCGGCGAAGGCTACGGGCAGGTGCAGATGGACCTGCTGGAAGAAGAAGTGATACCGCCGAGCGCAACGCCGCCGCCGCCGCCGCCGCCACCGCCCGCGCCCAGCACTGTGCTGGAGATTGTGGAGGACGATGAGGAGGTGGTGGAGGAGGAAGTGGTGGATACCGAAGTGAAGGAGAACACCGTGGTGGAAGCCCCCGTACGCCGTGAGGAGGAGGCCGAGGAGGAGCAGATCTTCACCATCGTGGAGGAGCAGCCTTCCTTCCCCGGAGGCACCGAAGAGCTCTACAAGTACCTGGGCAAGGCGGTGAAGTACCCGGAGATGGCCAAGGATGCCGGCATCAGCGGCACGGTGTACGTCACCTTCGAGGTGGACAAGGAGGGCAACATCAAGGACGTGAAGGTGCTGCGCGGAATCGGCGGCGGATGCGATGAAGAGGCCATCCGCGTGGTGAAGGCCATGCCCAAGTGGAAGCCCGGCAAGCAGCGCGGCAAGCCCGTGCGCGTGCAGTTCAATCTGCCCATCAAGTTCACCCTGCGCTGATCGCCGCGGCCTTCAGCGCCATGGCGTGCAGGTCTATCTTCGCCCGCCACTGAAGGCGAGGAGCACACATGGCATGCGGCAATTGCGGCACAGGGGCTGACGGCAAGCCCGCAGGATGCAAGAGCAACGGCTATTGCAGCACCAGCGGCTGCAACAAGCTCGGCGTGTTCGACTGGCTCACCGGCGTGCCCCTGCCGGGCGGCCAGCAGGCCTTCGATGGCGTTGAAGTGCGTTTCAAGAACACCCGCAAGGCCTTCTTCCGGAACGCCAGCGGGCTGCAGCTCATGCCCGGCGACCTGGTCACCGTGGATGCCGCTCCCGGCACCGACGTGGGCATGGTGAGCCTTAGCGGCGAGCTGGTGCGCGCCCAGATGGCCCGCAGGGGCCTCACCGGCGATACCTACGATCTGCGGAAGATCCTGCGCAAGAGCACCCAGGAGGACATCGATCGCTGGCACGAGGCCCGCAAGCGCGAGGACGAGACCATGCTCGCCGCCCGCCAGATG
>CAZJTB010000524.1:0-2196 GCA_964548485.1 uncultured Chryseobacterium sp.
TGGCCTGGGCGCTTGAAAGGGGGGTGTCCTCTGCGGTTCCGCCGGGTCCGCTCCACGTGGCCCATGGAGCGCCGAGCGTCTGCGCCACGAGGTTGCCAGCGGCGAACGTGTCGAAGTTCTGGTTGATCAGGATCTGCTGCGCCGCGAGGAAGCCTGGGAGCAGGAGTCCGCCAGTGAGGAGTAGGTGTTTCATCATGGGTGAAGGGTTTGGTTGATGATGGCAAGGTAACCCGGCCGGACGAAATGAACGGTTCGGCCCTTTCGCCCCGGAGTCGCACCTTGCGGCCATGGGCCGTGCCACGCCACCGACCAAGCGCGCTGTAGCGCTGCTGAGGCGCGCTTACATCACCGGTGATCGCGCGATCGATCCGCAGGCGCTCGTGCGCGTGCTGCCCCGCTCCGCCTCGGCATGCATGGAGCTGCACGACCTGCTCCTCTTCTTCGAGGCTTATCCATCGAGCCCGGAGCTGCATGCCGCAGCACGCTCCGCGTTGGCCTCATTCAAGCAGCGATGCCAGGAGCGTGCGCAACAGGAGCCGCGGTTCTCCCAATCCTTGCGCGACACGGGCTTGCCCGGCAGCGAGACGGTGGGCCTGTATTCATTCACACTGGTGCGCTGGATGCTGGTGCATTGGCCCGAAGCGGCAACCCTGTTCAGCGTGGATGCGCCGGTTGAAGAGGTGCTGGAGCTGCTCCGCCCGCTGCTGCCGGCGGCCGAGCGCGAGGCCCTCGACCTGCGCGATGGCGATGCCGCCACACTCATGGCCGCACTCTTCGGCGGTGATGCGGGCCAGCAGTTGCGCGGACTGGTCGGGCTCATCCAAGCGCATCCGGCAACGGGCGGTCTGCGCGAGGCGCTGTTCGCACGGCTGCAGGTGTACATACGCATCAACGGCGTCTTCCCCTCGCTTACCGACCTGCGCGGACCGGAGCATCCGTCCTTCATCCATGACCGGGGGTTGGAGCGGGGTGTTGACTTGAGGACCGTGGTGGAGCAGCCCGTGGGCCCGCCCATGCGATTGAGCACGCCGGATCGCCGGCAGCTGATCGAGGACGCGCGCGCGATCCTGTGCCTCATGCAGCGCGAGACCGACCCCATCACCTACGCGCGGGAAGCGGAGTGCTTCGCCATGGGGCGCGGGCTGGTGATCGCGCTTTTCCACCTCGCTGTGGCGCATCGCCTGCCGTTCGACAGCTATGTGGGCTTCATGGCCTTCAAGAACGGCGTGCCGCTGGCCTATGGCGGCGCCTGGATCTTCCCTGGCACGAGCAAGGTGGGCATCAATGTGTTCCCCGCCCTGCGCGGCGGCGAGAGCGCCTGGTTCTTCGCGCAGTTGCTGCGCCTCTACCGACAGCGCTTCGGGGTGGATCGTTTCGAGGCCGAGAACTATCAACTGGGACACAACAATGCCGATGGCCTGAAGAGCGGCGCCTACTGGTTCTACTACCGGCTGGGCTTCCGGCCCACGACGAAGGCCCTGCAACGCATCGCCGAACGCGAGTTCAAGAAACTCTCCTCCCGCAAGGGCTACCAGGTGCCGCTGAAGCGGTTGAAGCAGCTGGTGGAGCAGGGCCTGGAGCTCGTGATCACGGAGAGTGACGGACCGCTCATCGATACAGCCGCGCTCACCATGGCGGTGCAGCGGCATGTGGTGGAGCGGTACAAAGGCGATCGCCAACGGGCCATTCGCGGCGCATTGGAACGACTGGGGAAAGCCCTGCCCTTGGGCGACCTGGCGGATTGGTCGCCGGAAGAGCGCACGGCGCTTTACCTATGGGCTTTGCCATTGGACATGGTGGAAGGGCTGGAGCGATGGCCAGCGCGTGAGCGCAAGCGGCTGGTCGCAATGATCAAGGCCAAGGGTGCGGCAACAGAAACCGCGCACCAAGCATCCCTCAATAGGCACCGCCGCGTTCAGGAGGCCTGGCATCGCCTGGCCAGGATGTGACCCTTGTCACCTCGCGCTGCGCGCACGATGCCCAGCTTTGGGTCGCACAACGCATCACCCATGGCATTCGCGCATTACGACGTCCTCATCATCGGCGGAGGCACCGGCGGCATCATGACCGCCGCGCAATTGCGCCGCAAGAACAAGGCCCTGAAGACCGCCATCATCGATCCCGCGCGCGACCATTGGTATCAGCCGGCGTGGACACTGGTGGGGGCTGGCACGTACGACATGAAGGCCACGCGCC
>CAZJTB010000525.1:0-2189 GCA_964548485.1 uncultured Chryseobacterium sp.
CATGGGTCGATGCGATCGCTGGGAATGCCAAGTTCTCGGCTGCGGAACTGGAGGTTGATGACAGGCTCCGGACGCTGGTTGAAGGTGCTCGCGTGAAGCCGACGTTCAAGCGTGCGAAGCGGGCATGAGGGTGCTGGTTGATAGCGACGTGCTCGTTGCCGTGATGGACGGAACAGAAGCACAGAGCCCAGACAGCAAGGCCGTGCTGGATGCATTGGTGCGTGGGGAATTCGTGGCGATGACCACCCCGCTGATTGCCGCCAACGTGATGTACGCCTTGCGCAGGAAGTGGCGCACGAGTCGGCCGAAGAGCTGGCAGTTGGACATCAACGATGTCATGACCGGCATGCTTGCGACGTTCCGCATGCTTCCTGTCGATGAGCGGGACTTCCTTGCAGCCTTGCCAGTCCGTTCCAGGACAAGGAAGACGGCATACAGCATTTCGCGGCCCTGCGCAGCGGCAAGGTTGATGGCATAATCACCTGCAATGCGAAAGACTATCGGGCAGGCTCACTTCCAGTTTGGGAGCCCGCTGAGTTCCTTGCGGAACATTTGTCCTAGGGGGCGCCGGATGGGCGGATTCCTTCACCGAAAGATCGCCGTCTTCACCTCCCCTTCCGCTCCCACCTGCCCGCGGTACATCCCCGTGCAGTTGAAGTCGAGCACGATGTTGCCGTTGCGGTCCACGGCGATGAGGCCGCCATCGCCATCGAGCGGCGGCAGCTTCTCATGCACCACCACGCGCACGGCATCCTGAAGTGAGAGGCCCTTGTAGGCCATGAGGGCATGCACGTCGTGCGCCGCCACGGCACGGATGAAACTCTCGCCATGACCGGTGCAGCTCACGGCGCAAGTGGCATCGTTGGCGTAAGTGCCCGCGCCGATGATGGGGCTGTCGCCGATGCGCTGCCACTTCTTATTCGTCATGCCGCCGGTGCTGGTCGCGGCGGCGAGGTGGCCGTGCGCATCGAGCGCCACAGCGCCCACGGTGCCGAACTTCTTCTCCTTGTCGCTGTGGTCGAGCTGGTACACGTCGGTGCCCTGGGTCTCCTTCCACTGCTCATAGCGGAACTGGTCGAAGAAGTAGAGGTCGTCCTCGAGCTCGATCTTCTGCTTGTGCGCGAACTCGAAGGCGCCGAGACCGCTCAGCAGCACATGGTTGCTCTTCTCCATCACGCGGCGCGCGAGGCTGATGGGGTTCTTCACGTTCTGGACGCTGGCCACGGCACCTGCGCGCAGGTCGGCGCCGTTCATCAGGCTGGCGTCCATCTCGTGCTGGCCATCGGCGTTGAAGACCGATCCCTTGCCGGCGTTGAAGTGTGGCGAATCCTCCAGCGCGCGCACGGCGGCTTCCACGGCATCGAGGGCCGCGCCGCCGTCCTTCAGGATCGCGTGGCCGCGCCTCAGGGCTAGTTCCAGCGCGTCACGGTAGGCCTTCTCGCGCTCGGGCGTCATCAGTTCACGGGCGATGGTGCCGGCGCCGCCATGCACGGCAAGGGCGATCTTGTTCGTCATTCCATTGGGCATTAGCGGATGCGATGATAGCGGGCCATGCCGATGCCAAGGGCCGCGCCCACGGCATAGCCTGTCAACACATCCGTGGGGAAATGCTTGCCGGCGCCCACGCGCAGGCAGGCCATCAGCGCCGGGACGGACGCTGCCGCGATCCATGTGGCGGTGCGCCAGCTGCGCGAGGCTTCGCTGTGCTGCACCAGGCTGGCGCAGGCGAAGGTGATGGCGGCTGTGTTGGCCGTGTGGCCGCTCCAGAAGCTCAGGTGGTCCCTGCGCGGGTCGTGCAGGGATGAAGGCACATCGCCGTTGTACAGGTAGGGCCGGGGGCGGCCCACCAGTTCCTTCACGGTGGCGGTGAGGCCTATGGAGAGCAGGGCGCTCTCGGCGATGATGGCCACCGGCAGCAAGGGCTGCTCGCCTTGCTGATTGCGTATGGCGCCGAGCACGGCGGCCCCTGCGGCGATGCCGAACAACGCATCGCTGGCGCGCGATGCCTTCGGATGCCAAAGCCGGGTGGACACGCGATCGATGGACGGCACAGGTCCTAGGAGGATGGGTTCGGCGCGCGCACGCTGCGCCAGCAGTAGGCCGCTGGCGTTCAGCCCGAGGCCCACACCCACCATCATCGCCTCACGGCCCCATCGCAGCTCATGGCGGGTCTGCCCGCAGGCGGCGAT
>CAZJTB010000526.1:0-2181 GCA_964548485.1 uncultured Chryseobacterium sp.
GCAACTGGAACTGAACATGCGCACGCCCAAGAAGAAAAGCAAGTGGCAGCAGCGCCTGGAGGAGATGCAGAAGCAGCAGCAGTCGCGCCGCCGATAGCCGCCCAAGGCCTTCCTTTGGGATGACTCCGGCACGCCTATCGCCTGTCCCCGCCCCATGAAAGCCCTCCTCCCCTTCCTCGCCCTCGCCGCCCTCGCCTGCAACAACAGCCGGCGAACCGCCACTGCCGAGCCCGCTCCGGAGACTGAAGCCGCCACGCAGGCCACCGCGCCGCAAAGCGACCAGCTCGGCGGTCCCGCGCGCGCCGACTCACTCTTCCTCTACTTGGAGCGTACACCCTGCTTCGGCCCCTGCAAGGCCTACCGCATCACGGTGTACCGCAGCGGGCACGCCACCTACGATGGCCGCTTGAACATGGAGAAGGAAGGCCCGCACACCACCCGCATCGAAAAGGAGATTCTCGCCGAATGCCTGGCCAAGGCCCGGGAGCACGGCTTCTTCGGCCTGAAGGACACCTACGATGCCGAGGTGACCGACCTGCCTAGCACCGTGGTGCGCATCGTGGCCGATGGCAAGGACAAGCGGGTGCTTGGCCGCGTGGGCCAGCCCGAGGCCTTCAAGCGCCTGGTGGCCGACCTGGAGGCCCTCCTGCTGCCCTTACCCTGGAAGCCGGTAACGCCTGAGCCATAGGCCGTCCCACCTCCATCCGCTCATCCCTGAACCGCCCGTCACGCACGGGTGTTCCGGCTACATTTGGCGCCCCTCCGAGGTCCCTGCCCCGCGAGGCCCCATAATCATCCAACCCCGCGCATGAAGAAGTTCCTCTCACTGATCGTCGCCGCCCTGGTGACCATGACCGCCACCGCCCACGAAGGCATGTGGCTCCTCAGCAAGCTCAAGCAGATCAACGAGGCCGAAATGCAGAAGCTCGGCTTCAAGCTCACCGCCGACGACATCTACGACATCAATCGAAGCGGCCTGAAGGATGCTGTGGTACGGCTGGGCCGCGGCTTCTGCAGCGGCGAGATGGTGAGCGCCCAGGGCCTCTTCCTCACCAACCACCACTGCGGCTACGACGCGGTGCAGGGCCTCAGCAGCGTGCAGGACGACATCCTCACCAATGGCTTCTACGCCAAGACGCGGAAGGACGAGAAGCCCGCTGGCTTCAGCGTGAGCTTCCTGCAGCGCATCGATGACGTGACCGAGCAGGTGCTGGCCGAGCTCAACGACGGCATGAGCGAGGACGAGCGCAGCGGGAAGATCCAGGAAGTGGCCGCCCGCCTCCGGGCCGCTGTGGGCCACGAGAACGGCCTCAGCGCCGACTTCAAGGTGATGTTCGAGGGCAATGAGTTCTACCTCTTCGTGTACAAGACCTACCGCGACGTCCGCCTGGTGGGCGTGCCCCCCAGCGCCATCGGCAAGTTCGGCGGCGACACCGACAACTGGATGTGGCCGCGCCATACAGGCGATTTCTGCCTCTTCCGCGTCTATACCGGCCCCGATGGCGAGCCCGCCGACCCCAGCGAGGCCAACATCCCCTACCAGCCCAAGTGGCACTTCCCCGTGAGCATGGCCGGCGTGCAGGAGGGCGACTTCGCCATGGTGATGGGCTACCCAGGCAGCACCGACCGCTTCCTCAGCAGCCACGGCGTGAAGCTTGCGCTCGATGTGGAGCAGCCCAGCCGCGTGAAGATCCGCGGCCGCAAGCTGGAGCTGATGAAGGAGGATATGGACGCCAGCGACAAAGTGCGCATCCAATACGCCAGCAAGTACGCCCAGGTGAGCAACTACTGGAAGTACTTCATCGGCCAGCAGCGCGGACTCAAGCGCCTGCGGGTGTACGATAAGAAGAAGGCCCAGGAAGAGGCGCTCATGGCATGGGTCTCGGCCGATGCCGCGCGCCGCGCCAAGTACGGCGAGATCATGAACCTGCTGCAGCGCGGCTACACCGAGCGCGCCAAATTCGAGAAGGCCAGCACCTACATGCAGGAGGCCGCCTTCGGCAGCGAGCTCATCATGCTGGGCTTCCGCCTGCAGGGGCTGAAGGCCGCCCTGGAGGCAGACCCCAAGGATGCCGCCAAGATCAGCGCCGCCGTGGCCCAGGTGCAGGCCATGACCGAGGAGCACTGGAAGGACTACAACGCGCCCACCGACGAGCGCATCACCGCCGCCATGTTCGAGCT
>CAZJTB010000527.1:0-2163 GCA_964548485.1 uncultured Chryseobacterium sp.
GGTGGTGCCCCCGTTCTGGCTGATGCCCACCTGGGTGCTGGTGCCGCGGTAGAGACGCACGTCGTAGTCGGCGGGCAGGGTGGTTAGGTCGATGCGGATGCGCCGCTGGCTGCTGGTGTTGTTGAAGCGGAACCAGTCCACATCGGTGCTGGTGCCGATGGCGGCCTGGATGTTCGTGTTCACGCTGATGGCCTTGGCCGCGCTCGCGCTGTTGTTGCTCTCCCAGGTGTCGCAGTTGGTGGCCACGGGCGTGGCGCTGGCGTTGAGCGCGTAGCACTGGGTGGCGCTGAAGGCGCCGTTGTAGCCGAACACATGGATGAAGTAGGTGCCGGCCGCGGCGTTGTTGTAGGTGATGGCCTCGCTGGTGGTGCCGCCATTCGCGCTGCTGGCGAGCTGGGTGCCGGCGCTGTTCAGCAGGCGCAGGTCAAAGTCGCCGGCCAGGTTGCCCAGCGTGATGCTGAGGTTGTTGGTGCCCGTGGTGGTGAAGCGGTAGTAGTCGGCATCGGTGCTGCTGGCGATGAGCGCGTTCACCGTGAGGGGCAGGGTAACCGTGGCCGGTGCGCTGGTGCTGTTGTTGGGCTCCAGGGCATCGGGGCATCCGCCCGCGCTCTGCGTGGTGAAGCTGCTGGCCGCGCTGTAGGCGCTGCTGCCGCTGCTGCAGTTGGCGCGCACTTGGAAGCTGTAAGTGGTGGCGCTGGCCAGGCCGGTGAGGTTCGCCGATGTGGCCGTGGTGTTGATGGTGGTGGTGCTTCCGCCGCTCGGGCTGTATTGCACATCGTAGCTCACCGCGCCGCTCACCGCGCCCCAGCTCACCGTGGCACTGGTGGCGGTCACGTTGGTGGAGGCCAATCCGCTGGGCACGGCGCAGGTGCCGCCGCCGCTGGGAGGCACGCAGCCCAACGAGCTCAGCAGGGCCACGCGCGAACCGCCCGTGCCGAAGAGGGCCTGCATGCGCGCCTTCTGCCCTTGGGTGAAGAGGTTCATGCAGCCATCGTTGGTGTAGTCCATGTAGTTCATGGTCATCTCCGTGTTGGAGGTGCCGCCGCAGGTGTTGGTCTTGGGGAAGGCCGGGCAGCCGCCATTGGAGGTCTGGTGCACGGGCGTATCGCTCACCTGATCGTTGCCGCAGGTGGCATCGCCCCAGATGTGCCGCAGGTTGAGCCAGTGGCCCACCTCGTGCGTGAGGGTGCGGCCGTAGTGGAAGGGCGATGCGGTTCCGGGCTGCGCCAGGCTGCCCACCGAGCTGAAGAGCACCACCACGCCATCGGTGGCCGCCGCGCCGCCTGGGAATTGCGCGTAGCCGAGCAGGCCGCCGCTCAGGTTGCAGCTCCAGATGTTCAGGTAGCTGTCGCGCGGCCAGGCGTTGCTGCCCCCGTTGGCGGTGTACTTCACGTTGTCGTTGCTGCTGAAGCTGGTCACCGTGGTCTGGCGGCGCACGATGCCGGTGGTGGCGTTCCCGCTCGGGTCGCGCTGGGCCAGGCAGAACTGGATCTCGGTGTTCGCGGCCACGCCGGTGAAGAGGCTGGGGGTCTGGTTGGCGTCGCTGTTCAGGCGTGCGAAATCAGCATTCAGCTGGGCCAGCTGGGCGTTGATTTGCGCATCACTGAGGTTCTGCGCCGCGGTGTTATACACCACGTGGAACACCACCGGGATGGTGACTACGGCACGGTCCTCATCGCCATGCGCGATGGTCCAGTCGTGCGCGTGCTGGTCGATGGACTGCAGGAATGCGCCGCGATCGGGATCATCCATGATCTGCTGCTGCAGGTATTCCATGCTGCCGCAGTTGCGCTGGGCGGAGGCGGATGCGGCCACTAGGCCGATCAGGAGCACGAGGAATGCACGAAGGGTGTTGAATGCGCTCATGAGGTGGGGGTTGGTTTGGTGAACGGTTCGTCACCACAATGTTACAGGGCCGCTTGGACCTTTCCAAGAGGCTGCGGATGATCGATGGGCCGGGTTTTCAAACGAATGCGCCGGGCGTGCGCAGCGCATTGCAAGTGCAGGGCATGGTCATGGCCGGCGGGCGTCCTCTTCCCACGCATCGCATGGACTTCAATGGACGGCAATGGACGCTGCCGCGAGGCAAGCGTGCTACTTCACCACCTCGCCTTCGCCAAGGCTACGGCGTGCAAAGCACCTTCCCCCCCGCCAGCCAGCGCG
>CAZJTB010000528.1:0-2154 GCA_964548485.1 uncultured Chryseobacterium sp.
GATTTGCGCACTGGTAACAACGCTGTGGCTGAACTGTCGCCCCATTTCCAACAGCATCGCCTTGAAGGTGCTGTCGCCCACGATGTGGCGGATCGTGTGGATGAGGTTGGCGCCCTTGTAGTACATGTCGCCGCTGCCCTCCTCGTTCACGCCATAGGGGCCGATGATGGGCCGGTCGTTGCGGATGTTGCGGCGTAGGCCGATCACGTAGTCCTCCGCCGCCTGCCTGCCCTGCTGGCATTCGGTGAAGATGGTCTCGGTGTAGTCGGTGAAGCCCTCATGCACCCACATGTCGGCGATGTCGGCCTTGGTGATGCTGTTGCCGAACCACTCATGCCCGCTCTCGTGGATGATGATGTAGTCCCACTTCAGCCCATGCCCCGTGCCGCTGAGGTCGCCGCCGCGGTAGCCATTCATGTAGCCGTTGCCATAGGCGATGGCGCTCTGGTGCTCCATGCCCAGGTGCGGCGCCTCCACCAGCTTGTAGCCATCGGCATAGAAGGGATAGGGCCCCAGCCATTCCTCGAAGCACTTCAGCATGGGGCGCACCTGCTTGAATTGCTCGCGGGCCATGGCCTCGTGCGCGGCGAGTACCCAGTAATCGCAGTCCAGCGGCCCATCGATGCCTTCATGCACCTCGCTCCAATGCGCGTACTTGCCGATGTAGGGCACCAGGTTGTAGGTGTTGATGGGGCTCTTCACCTGCCAATGCCACGTGCTGGTGCCATCGCCGTGTTTCACGGTTCGGCGCAAGCGGCCGTTGCCGATGGCCTGCAAGGTGTCTGGCACGGTGATGCGCAGGTTGGCACCGAATTCAGGCTCATCGCTCTGATGGTCTTTGCACGGGTACCACGCGCTCGCGCCAAGGCCCTGGCAGGCCACGCTCATCCACGGATTGCCCTGCGGGTCCTTCCGCCAGATCCATCCGCCATCCCAAGGTGGGCTCTTCGCGGCGCGCGGCACGCCGTGGTAATGGATGGTGATGGTGGCGGATTCGCCCGGTCGCATGGGCTGGGGCAGGTCCACCCATACCACGTTCTCCTCCCGTGTGAATGGGATGGATGCGTAGCGCACCGCGATGGCGCCGACCTTGAATTCGGCGACATCGGTGAGTATGCTGTCTACCACCAGCGGCTGCTGCAGGTCGATCTGCATGCGCTGTCCTACGGACAGGGCATCGAACGCGATCTGCGTGGCACCAGTGATCGCGCGCGCATCGAAATCGGGCTTCACCGATACGTCATAGCCGACGACATTCCACCAGGCACGCTCGGGTCCGATGCTGCCACGGAGCGTATCGGCACGGGTGAAGGCGGCCGCACCACGGCCGAGCTGCGCGACGGCCCATTGAGGGGTGCAGCAGCCTAATGCGAACAGGAGGAATGCGCGCTGCATCGGCTGGGTTGCCTGTACCATCAGCGGCCGTCAGTTGGCCTCGCTTCGGCAGGTGCTTCAAGCATCATCACCTCCAGCTTGCGATAGGCATACGATCGCTGCAGCTGCATGCGCTTATCGTCGCCTTCTTCCCGGGTTCCGAAGAGCAGCACGTCGAGGTTGTCCTTGGCGATGTCCTTCAGCTCCGGATGCTGTGCGCGGAACAGTGCCTCCAGCGCGGCCTTGCTCATGGCCTCGGTGGTCTCGATCACCGGCGTGATGTACACCGGGCTGCCGCCGCGCCAATTGCCGATGGCGAGGCTGTAGATGGTGTTCTGGGCGGCAGTCGTTAATCCGCCGAGCAGGAGCGCGGCGATCAGCAGGTGTTTCATGACGTTCGGGTGCTCCAAAGATCAACCTTACCGCACTTCGATCTCGTCCAAGAAGAGCCATGGCGGGTTGCCGGCACCAGGGAAGCCATCGGGGATCTTGCTGCGGTGCTGCACGGTGAAGCGGACAAAGCGCGTCTTTGCGCCGAGCTCATACTTGTAAGCATTGCGCCCAGCGCTGCCTTTCACCTTCGCCGAACCGTGCAGCGCGAAGGTCTTGCCATCGGTGCTCGTGCTGAATTCAACCTCTTCAGGCAGGTGGATCCAACTGTGGGTCTCGTTCAATGCGCCGATGCTCACCTGCCGCACAACCTGTTCGCTTCCAAGATCCACGGTGATGGTGACGCTCTCCTTCCAGCCCAGCCACTCGGTGTTCACGCGCTTCTCCTGC
>CAZJTB010000529.1:0-2137 GCA_964548485.1 uncultured Chryseobacterium sp.
TCCCGGCGAGCGTGAACCGCGAATGGAAGTTCTGGCCCGCGGTGAGCCGCGTGGACAGCGCATTCGGCGACCGGAACCTGGTATGCACCTGCCCGCCTGTGGAGGACTACATGACCGTGGAAGCGTGATGCGCAATCTGCTCGTGCTCGCGGCCGGCGCCTGGGCCCTGGCCGTGCCAGCCCAGGAGCGCAATTCCACATGCCTGTGGAGCGAGGGCTTCGAGGCCGGCATCCCCGGCGGGTGGTTCACCAACCAGGTGGAGCGGCAATCCGCGAGCGGCGAAGGGCTGGGCGAATTCGTTCCGGCCTTCACCGCAGGCACCGCTGCCGATGCCAACCGCAATGGCTTCTTCCCGGTGCCGGACGCGCCCGTGGGCAATCGCTTCGCCATGGCCAACGACGATGCCGCGCCTTGCAACTGCGACCTGAGCGAAGCCATGCTGGAAACGCCCTCGATCGACCTGAGCGGCGCCACGGCCATCGCGCTCGACCTTCGGGTGCACCACACCCAGGCGCTCGGCGGCGGCGAGGCCTGGATCGACATCAGCCTGAATGGCGGAGAATGGCAGGCGCTGCACCAATTGCCCTCCGGGCCCGATTGGCAGCGGCTCACCTTCAGCATGAACGAACTGGCCGGCAGCGGCGATGCGCGGCTCCGCTTCCGCTGGAGCGACAACAACCAATGGGCCAGCGGATTCGCCATCGACGACCTCTGCCTGCGCGCGCGGCTCACACACGACCTCGCTGTGACCGGTGTTCTTTTGGGCAACGCCACCCAATCGCCCTTCACCGTGGGGAACAACCCGCTGGGCTACCGGCTGCTTCCGCTTGAACAGGCCCGTGCCATGACCGTGAGCGTTGACCTGCATAACCTGGGAACCGATGCGCTGGATGCGGTGACCGTGCAGGTGGTTGCACGGCAGGGCGGCGTGGACCACGGGCCCTACTCGGCGGTCATCGGAACCATCGCAAGCGGAGCGCGCGCCATCGCGGTGATCCCCACCGACTGGGTGCCTGATGCACTGGGCACCGTGACCTATACGGCAACGGCCGATGCGCCCACCGGCGAAGACGACCCGAGCGACAACGAAGGCACGGCCACCATGACCATGACCGGCGCCGGCTGGGACAACGGCTATGGTGCCATGGCCTTGGACCACGGCCAGGTGCAAGGGGCCTTCGTTGTGGAGAACGGCTTCATCGCGGCGAATCGGTTCGAGGTGGCTGGCGGCAGCACCGCCCTGGGGGTGAGCGCGGTGCTGGGCACCGAAGCGGAGGTGGGCAGCTTCGTCCGGGCCATCCTGATGGATGCCAACTTCAGCTTCGTGGATACCAGCACCCGGCACGCCATCACGCCCGAGGACATCGATCTGGCCTGGGGCGGTGGCGCGCTCTACCTCCCATTCACGCAAGCGACCACGCTTTCCGCTGGCGATTACTTCGTGGGCATGCAGCACCTGAGCGGCCACGGGCGCGGGGCCATCGCCCTCAGCGGGAACTGCCCAACCGGCGCTGCGGCTCTCATGGTGGGCACCAGCTTCGACATCACCTGGACGACCGCGACCCCCATGGTGCGGCTTCACCTGAGCGATTACGGGGTTGCTGTTCCCGATTTGTCCATGAATAGGCCTACAGGCCCCATGGTGCATCCCCAGCCGTTGGCGGGCCTTGGCACCCTGGCATTCCATGTAAGCGAACCGGGCGCTTATGCGCTGCGGATACGCGATACCGCCGGTCGCTTGGTGCAGCAGAAGTCGCTGGGCGGCTTGAGCGCGGGCCGCCATCAATGGCCCCTCGATGCCGCAGCGCTGCCCGCTGGCGCGTATGTGCTCGAATTGCTCGGCAACGGGCAGGTTTCGGTGGGGCGGCTGGTGGTGGGCCATTGAGCCTTTCCCTCGGCCGATGCCCCCGCTCCCTGGGCCAAGGCAGCGCTTGGGCGGATAAGCCGGGCACGGGGGCAACGAACCGAACCAACAGTGCTTTCCTGCTGAGGAGAAACACTAGCTTCGTGGCCCTTCAATCAGGAAAACCCAACACAACATGAACCGACGTTACCTTTTCATCACCGCGGTGCTGGCTGTCGGCACCAGCATGGCGCAAAGCGGCCGCGACCTGCGGGATGCGCTGCAGTTCGCCGA
>CAZJTB010000530.1:0-2088 GCA_964548485.1 uncultured Chryseobacterium sp.
GTACCGGGGCACGCATGGCCCATCGAAGGTAAGTAGCGCGTGTTGCCCACAGACCAAGCCCACCTTCCCGCATCGTTGCCATCTTCGCCGCCATGCCGGGCATCCGCATCCCCATCCAGCTCCGCTTCGCCGACATGGACATGGCGCACCATGCGCACAACGCCGTCTATCTGCACTGGTTCGAGCTGGCCCGCATGGAGCTGCTGCGGCGATTCATCCCAGCGGGCCATGATTGGAAACGGCAAGGGCTCATCCTCGCGCGCAACGAGGCGGACTACCGGCAGCCGATCCACCTGCACGACCGCGTGGAGGCGCGCTGCCATGCCGGCCGCATCGGCAGCAAGAGCTTCGACCTGCACTACCGCATCGTGCGCCTGAAGGAGGGCCTTGAAGAGCTCTGCGCGGAGGGACGCAGCGTGATGGTGTGCTACGACTTCCACGAGAACCGCTCGCTGGAGCTGCCGTCGGACTGGCGAGCGGCGCTGGCGGTACTGGCCTGAGCCGCGCCACCAACGGTCATGCGCCTTCGACCCACCTGAACAACGCCCCCCATCAACGAACCCGTCGCATGAACCCCATCACGCTCACCGAAGCAGACACCGTGCTCGAGCCCAGCGAGCTCGTGCTCAACCCCGATGGATCCGTGTACCACCTGGCCTTGCGCCCCGAGCAGCTCGGCGATACCGTGCTCGTGGTGGGCGATCAGGGCCGCGTGGAGAAGATCAGCCGCCGCTTCGAGCGCATCGACCACCGCGTGCAGAACCGCGAGTTCGTGAGCCACACCGGCGAGCTGCGCGGCCATCGCATCACCGCCCTCAGCACCGGCATCGGCACGGACAACATCGACATCGTGCTCAATGAATTGGATGCGCTGGTGAACATCGACCTGGCCACGCGCGCGCCCAAGAGCGCCACCAAGAGCCTGCGCATCATCCGCCTGGGCACCTGCGGCTCCTTGCAGGAGGACATCCCCGTTGACAGCCGCATCGTGAGCGCCTACGGCGTGGGCCTCGACAATGTGCTGCATTACTACGCCCACGAGCCCGAGGACAAGGAGCTGCGTCTGCTGAACGCGTTGCTCGCGCACACCGGCTGGCCCGACAACCTGCCCTACCCGTATGTGGCCAAGGGCGACCAGGAACTCGTGGAGCGGCTGGGGCGCGGCAACACGGTGGGCATCACCTTCACCGCCGGCGGATTCTATGGCCCGCAAGGCCGTCAGTTGCGACTGCCCCCGAGCGTCGATGGCCTGAACGAGGCCTTCAGCTCCTTCGCGCACGATGGCCTGCGCGCCACCAACTACGAGATGGAGACCAGCGCGCTCTATGGCCTGGCCGGCCTGCTCGGGCACCGCGCCTGCACCGTGTGCGCCGTGGTGGCCAACCGGCTGCGCAAAGAGTACAGCAAGGATCACCATGCGGCCATCGACCGCATGATCGAGGAGGTGCTGGAGCGAGTGGCGGGATAGCGGGATCACCGCTTCGGCTGCGGCACTGGTTCCTTCGCACCAGCCTCACGCGCCACCTGCAAGCCGCCCACCTTCAGCTTCACCTGCTTGGTCTCTTCCTTGTGCTTCTTCTCCTCCTCTTCAGTGGTGAGGTTGAGGCGCCGCCGCACCTCGAACCAGAGCGACTTGCCCATGAAGCCGAGGCTCTCGCCGGTATCCATGGTTTTTGCTGGCGGCTCGGTTGCGCCTGTTGGCTTTGCTGTGGAAACCGCTTGTGCTGGCACGCCCGCCGTTGGCGTTTGCGCATGAAGCACCTGAACGGTGAAGAAGGCAATCGCCAGCACCGTGCACCGCGAAACCACTGCCCAAGCCTGCTGCACTGCCATGCCCGGCGAAAGTAGGATCCTGTTTCTCGGACGCAGCATCGCTTGCGTGTGACGGTTTGCAATGCCGGAAGTAACATTGGCTCCTGATGCCTGCAGCCCCTTGCCCCAATTGCGAGAACTTGATGCAGGCTGATGCCGCCTATTGCGCGGCCTGCGGGCAAGCCGCTGTTGGCGATAACACATTCAAGGCTATCCTGCACCAGTTCCTCGGCGACTACTTCACCTTCGACAGCAAGATCACGCGCAGCCTGAAGC
>CAZJTB010000531.1:0-2080 GCA_964548485.1 uncultured Chryseobacterium sp.
ACTCGGGCTTGCCCACGAAGCCGCGCACGCTCACCAGGCCGGTGCTCTCCTCCACGGGCACCAGGCGCTCATCGTAACGCCTGCCGAACAGGCCCGCGATGCGCTGCCGCATGCCGGCGCCGGGTGTGGCGTCGGCCGAGGCGCCGGGCAGGTTGAATTCCTCGCGGTCGTTGCTCACGAGTCGGAAACCCGTCTCGGGATGGGCCAGCGCCACGCGGAAGAACTCGTCGAGCACGTGCTTCATCTCCACGCCGTCGCTCTTGAGGAACTGGCGGCGCGCGGGGGTGTTGAAGAAGAGGCTGCGCACGCTGATGCTGCTGCCCGCCGGGCCGGCGATGGGCTCCTGCGCGCGCACGCGGCTGCCCTCGACCAGCACGCGCGTGCCCAGCTCCTGGTCGCGCTCGCGCGTGCGCAGCTCCACCTGCGCGATGGCCGCGATGCTGGCCAGCGCCTCGCCGCGGAAGCCCTTGGTGAGGATGGCCCCGAGGTCGTCGGCCTGCCGGATCTTGCTGGTGGCATGGCGCTCGAAGCAGAGGCGCGCGTCGGTGGGGCTCATGCCCTTGCCGTCATCAACCACTTGCACCAGGGTGCGCCCGGCATCCTTCACCACCAGCGTCACATTCGCCGCTTCCGCATCGATGCTGTTCTCCAGCAGCTCCTTCACCACCGATGCCGGCCGCTGCACCACCTCGCCGGCGGCGATCTGGTTGGCCACATGGTCGGGCAGGAGCCGGATGAGGTCGCCCATCAGTGCGTTCCGGTGAGGCCCAGCACGCGGATGGCGGCATAGGCGAGCGCGGCGAACAGGCCCAGCAGCACCACCAGGCGCGATGAGCTGGCCTTCGCGCTGCCCTGGCGGTGCCAGCTGTGGCGCAGCCGCGCGCGCAGCGCTTCGCGGTCATGCGTGCCGCCCTGGCCTTCCGCGCCCTGCAGCCGGGCCATGCGCTCACGGCGCGCCTCCGCCTTGGGGTCGTAATAGCGCGGGGCGTAGTCGAAGCCCTTGAGCCTGCGCTGGCGGAACAGGCTGAAGACGGCCGGGATCCTCGGGGCTTGCATGGTTCATCCCGCTGGCGGGACGGCGAAGGTAACCGCGCCCGGCGGCCTCCGGTCAGGGCTCCAGCCGGTGATGGGCCACATGCTCATCCATGGAGGTGTCGCTCCATTCGCGCTTGATCAGGTGCACGTCCGACACGCGGCTCTGCGCGTGGTAGGCCTCGTTGCCGATGAGGTCCCACGCGGCCTCGAACTGCGCCGACTTCAGGCCGCTGGCGATCACCACGCCGAGCTCCCCCTCATCGTCAACGCCCAGCTTGCGGATGCGGCGGTTGGCGCCCACGTGCTGCGAGAGCCGGGCCCGCAGCGCGCCCACCGGTCCCTCGGGATCGATGGCGATGAGGATGGAGCGGCGATCGGCCGAGGCGCGCAGGCCGTTGAAGCGCAGGTCGAACGCGCGGAAGGCCGACGCTCCGCGCTCAATCGAATCGGCGAGCGGACGTTCGTACTCCGGCGGCAGGTCGGCCTCCAGCAGCGTGATGCCCGGCAGCCGGTAGAAGCACTCGAAGAGGCCGATGCGCTCGCGCAGCTGATGCCGCACCTGCATCACCCAGGCATGCGTGGCGCTCGGCGGATCGATGGACACCCGGTACAGGCAGGTGTACACCATCGCGTCGAAGAGGGTGAGCGCATCGGTCTGCTTCCTGCGCGGCATGGCACGGGCAAAGGAAGATCGGCGCCGAGGCCCGCGGTCCCGCTGAATGGGCGAATTGGGAACAAGCCGATGCTGAAAGGCCGCTGCGCGCCGCTGCCGGGGCCTCACTCGCCGATCCGCTCGCGATACAGCGTCCGCTTCTGCAATGAGCCATGCGGCCTGTACACGTAGTAGGCATGGCCATCGTGCACCTGCACCTCCTCCGGGAAGGGGTGCGTGAGCCGCTGCGCATCGCCCAGCGCCCCATCGCCCGGCGCCACGCTGCGCAGCCAGGTGCGCGGGCCCTGGCGGAACACGGCGTACACACGGCCCGTGCGGCGGTCCTGCAGCAGCAGCCGCGACCAGTGGCGATCGGTGGTGTGCCGCATGCGG
>CAZJTB010000532.1:0-2064 GCA_964548485.1 uncultured Chryseobacterium sp.
CCCGGATGGCGGCGATGGCCACGATGGCCAGGAACCAGCCCACGCCGCTGCCCAGTGCAAAACTGGTGGCCTCGGTGATGGTGCTGTACTGCCGCTCCTGCATGAAGAGCGCACCGCCCAGGATGGAGCAGTTCACGGCGATCAGGGGCAGGAAGATGCCGAGCGCGCCATAGAGGGCCGGGGCGAACTTCTCCACCACCATCTCCACCAGCTGCACAATGGCCGCCACCACGGCGATGAACATGATGAAGGCCAGGAAGCTGAGGTCGACCTCGGCAAAGGAGGGACCCATCCACGCAAGCGCGCCCTGTTTCAGCACGTAATTCTCCAGCAGGTAGTTCACCGGCACGGTCACCCCCAGCACGAAGATCACCGCCGCGCCCAGGCCGATGGCCGTCTTCACCGTCTTGCTCACGGCGAGGTACGAGCACATGCCCAGGAAGTAGGCGAAGATCATGTTGTCGATGAAGATCGCCTTGACGAATATGTTGACCAGGTTCATGGCGTGCGGGGCTTAGGCTTGCTCAATAAGCTTCGTGTTGCGCGACCGTTGCACCCAGATGATGATGCCCACGATCACCAGCGCCATCGGGGGAAGGATCATCATGTTGTTGTTGAAGTACCCACCGCCCGCGGTGGCATACCAGCTTTCCGGGATGATGCGGTAGCCCATGAGGGAACCGTTGCCGAACAATTCGCGGAAGAAGGCCACCACCACCAGGATCCAGGCGTAGCCCAGGCTGTTGCCGATGGCGTCCATGGCGCTGGGCAGCGGCTTGTTGCCCATGGCGTAGGCCTCGAAGCGGCCCATGATGATGCAGTTGGTGATGATCAGGCCCACATACACGCCCACCTGCTTGCTCACGTCGTACACGTAGGCCTTCAGGATGATGTCAACGAGCGTCACCAGGCCGGCGGCGATCACCAGCTGGGCGATGATGCGGATGCGGCCCGGGATGAGGTTGCGCAGCGCGCTGATGGCCATGTTGCCCGCGATGAGCACGGCCATCACGCTGATGCTCATCACCAGCGCGTTCTCCACCTTCACGGTGATGGCCAGCGCCGAGCAGATGCCCAGCACCTGCACCGTGATGGGGTTGTTGTCGTTGAGCGGGTCGGTGATGAGCTTGCGGTTCTTCTTGCTGAAGAGCCCTTCGGCCGGCTTTGCCGGTGCTGCGGTGGCGGTGCTCATTGGGGAAGCGCGCTAAGGATGAGGGTGGTGTCCTGGGCGGTGGGCTCGGTGGCCGGCGGGGCGGGCGGTGCCACTACGGACTTCAGGTACTGGTCGTAGATGGCCAGCGTGCGCTTGAGCATCTCGTGCACGCCGTCGCTGGTGATGGTGCCGCCGCTGATGCCGTCCACGCCGTGCGGGTCGGTGGTCTGCGAGCCGCCCTTATAGACCTTGATGCCCGTGTAGGTGCCATCGTCCTCGGTGATGGTCTTGCCCGGGAACTGATTGGTGAAGACCGCGGTGGCGATCTCCGCGCCCAGGCCCGGGGTCTCGCCCTTGTGATCGAACACGCTGCCATACACGGTGCGGCCATCCTTCTCCACGCTCAGGTAGCCCCAGATCGGGCCCCAGAGGCCGGTGCCCACCACGGGCAGCACGAAGAGCTCCTTGCCCTCCACGGCCGCCTTGTACACCGGGTACTTCAGGTCCTCGGCCTTCAGCACGCCGGCCTTCCAGTCCTTGTACTGCTTCAGCACATCCAGGCTGAAGGCATCGCCTTCCACAGGCCTTCCCTGCGCATCCACGAGCACGGTCTCCTTCACCAGCTCCTGATACTTGGCGGGCGCGGCATCGCGCTCCACCTTCACGTTCATGCTGGCCAGGATGTTCTGCATCTTCTCGCGGCGCACATTCTCCGCATACGGTTCCTTCAGCGCCAGGAAGGTCACGGCCAGCACCGTGCCCACCACCGCCACGAGGATGATCGTGAAGATGAAGGTGAATGAGTTGCTGTTCTTGTCGATGGCCATCGTCGTGCGATTAGGCGGTTTGCAGGGATGCGCGCTTCATGCGGCGCTTCACGTTGGCCTGCACCACGTAGTGGTCGATCAGCG
>CAZJTB010000533.1:0-2060 GCA_964548485.1 uncultured Chryseobacterium sp.
AGCCGGTTTCTTGCCCAGGCGGCTCGGACGGCTCCATCACGGTGGTGATCGGGTCCGGTGGCCCCTTCCTGTTCGGCTGGAACCACGATTTCAACCTCACGGGCCCCACTGCCACCGGGCTCGATGCAGGCATTTACACGGTTTCCGTCACCGGTCCCGATGGCTGCCTTTCGGTGCTGGATACCGTGCTCCTTGATCCGGACATCCTCATCATCGGCAACCTCGCCTACTGCCCGAGCGATCCGCCCGTGCTCACGGCCACGCCCATCGGCGGCTTCAATCCCATCGCGTTCACCTGGAGCACCGGCGAGGACACGCAGGTGGTCTCTTACTCACCGGGCTTCTCGGGGAATGTGAGCGTGACCGCGGTGGATGCGAACGGATGCATCGCCGGCGATCTGGCCAACGTGGTGGAACTGCCCAGCCCATGGGCCGTGATGGCGATCCCTGACAGCGTATGCCAGAACGTGCTCACCATCGTAAGCACCCAGGCCACCACCGGCGACTCCGTGGTGTGGCGCTGGGGCGGCTACGGCTTCAGCGCGCTTCCGGTGGCCGCCGTGTCCTTCACGCAACCGGGCTGGCAGCCCATTTCGATCCAGGCGTTCGAGTCCGATGGCTGCGGCGGCCTGCCTTCGGTTGACAGCATCTTCGTGCGGAGCCAGGTGCCGGCCATCTTCAGCGCGGCCCAGATCCCTTGCACGCCCATGGTGGACATCGTGCTCGCCAGCGTGGCCGATTCGTGCGCCTTCTTCATCGGCGACAGCCTGGTCACCCACGCCTGCTCGGGTTACCTCCGCTGGGATTTCGGACGCTACGCCCTGCAGACCTTCACCCTGTTCGCCACCCAGGCGAACAATTGCAACGACACCACCCAGCTGGTGGTGGATGTGCGTACCGAGCCGGTGCTCTTCCTGGCCAACGCCTTCACGCCGAACGACGACGGCTTCAACGATCGCTGGCCCGACCGTGTGGACATTCCGGACACCGGTTATGAGCTGGTGCTATACGATCGCTGGGGCCGAACGCTCTGGAGCACCGTGAACCCGCAGGAGCAATGGGATGCGGCGGACATTCCGATGGGCACCTACGTCTATACGATGAAGATGCGCGACCCCTGCGCGCCTACCAACAGCATCGATAAGGTGGGGCATGTAACGGTGTTCCGCTGATCATCCGCCACCGCTCCTCCAGCCATACCCCCCTCTCGTGTTTCAGCGTTCAATCCATCGGCGCATCCGAGCCAATTTGCCGTGCATGAAGTGGCTATTGCTCGTCATCGCATCTTCCTTCGCCGGAAGCTTGAGCGCGCAATTGCCGCCCTGCCCGGTCACCTTCAACGTTTCGGCGATCACCTGCCCCGATTTCGATGACGGCGCCATCGCGGTGATACCCACGAGCGGCGGGCCCTACACCTATGAGTGGCTGCACGATGCGGCGGAAACGGGTCCGAGCGTATTCGGCCTGGGGCCCGGCGCATACACCGTGATCGTGACGGACGACGCCCTCACCTGCGAGACCGTGTTCGACACCCTGCTCACCGAGCCCTTCGTGGCCCCGCTGGGCACCATGCAGGTAACGCTGCCCACCTGCGTGGGCAGCAACGACGGCAGCATCACCTTCACGGTGAATCCGGGACCCTACAACTGGTCATGGGCGCATAGTCCGGGGCTGAACACCCCAACCATCACCGGGCTCAGCTGGGGCACATTCTCGGCCATCGTGCTCGGCGGCCCGCCGCCCTGCCCATCGGTGGTGACTGCGAACATCGGCGAGCCAGGCATCACCTTGGATGGCGCCAGCACCTACTGCCCCAGCGATCCGCCATTGATATCAGCCATCTTCGACTGGGGATTCACCCCGGATGTGCTCGTCTGGGATCCGCCCAACAGCGGCAGCGGCTTCCAGGTGCAGCCGGGCTTCAGCGGCAATATCACGCTCACCGCAACGAACACAGCGAACGGCTGCACGGATACCGACACCTTCAGCGTGACGGAGCTGCCGGCGCCCTTCGCCGTACCCGCCGTTCCGGATAGCGCCTGCCAGAACGTGCAAGTGCT
>CAZJTB010000534.1:0-2056 GCA_964548485.1 uncultured Chryseobacterium sp.
CGCCTGGCTCTTCAACGACCGTGCGGGCGACAGCCGCATGAACCAGTTCCACTTCAGCCTGGGCGCCAGCTGGACAGAGCTGCTCGATGCCCGCAAGCGACACAGCCTCACCGTGGGCGCGCAGATCGGGCTCACCTCGCTCACCATCGACAACAGCGGCCTCACCTTCGATGCGCAGCACAACGGCTTCAGCTACGACCCCAGCCGCGACAACGGCGAGGACTTCCGCCGCTACGGCCTGGCGCACGAGGACGTGCACGCAGGGCTCGTGTACCGCTACGTGAAGTCATCGCGGCAATGGCTGCAGGCCGGCTTCGCGCTCTACAACATCACGCGGCCGGGCGTGGGCTTCCTCGGCGAGCCCACCATCCCGCTGGACCGCCGGAGCGATGTCCATGCGATGGCGTCCATCACCGTGCATGAGGATGTGGATGTGCTACCCGTGATGCGTAGGATGGCGCAGGGCACCTTCCGCGAGCTCAACCTGGGGGCCAACGCGCGCTACATCCTGCTTGAGCGCTACGGCCTGAAGCGCGCGCTGCTCGCAGGTCTGCACCTGCGCGCGCGCGATGCGGGCTTCATCTTCGCCGGCCTGGAGCGCGACGACTGGACCTTCGGCATGAGCTACGACATCAACACCAGCGACCTGGTGCCCGCCAGCCGCAACCGCGGCGCCATCGAGTTCACCGCCATCCGCATCTGGCGAAAGCGGCCGCCGGTGCCGGTGCGCTTCAAGGCCTGCCCCGAGCAACTGTGATGGAGCATCGGAGAACCGCACGCCTTCAGGCCCGCCTGGCCGCATGGGCGCTCTGCGCGCTCTTGGGCGGCATGGGCGCGCTGCGGGCGCAGAGCATCGAGCAGTGGACGCGCTGGGGCGATGCCGCCATGGCGCGCGGCGAGCACTACGGCGCCACGCGCTTCTACGATGGGGCGCTGGCCATCGACGGCGGCCGCATGAGCCTGCAATGGAAGCAGGCCGAGGCTTGCAGGCTGAGCCACCAGTACGACCGCGCGGCCGCCTTCTATGAGCGCGTGCAGAAGAAGGACCAGGGCCGCACGTACCAGGAAGCGCTGCGCTGGCTCGGCGAGATGCAGCTGAGCATGGGCGACTACGAGGCCGCCGAGCGCACCTGGAACAAGGTGCTCCAGAAAGAGAAGGACAAGCAATCGCCGGTGGCGAAGCGGGCCGAGAACGCCTTGATCGGATGCGGCCTGGCGCGCGTGCTGCGGCCCGACAGCGCCATTGCCCTGGAGCACCTGCCCCATCCGGTGAACAGCTACGACAGCGAGTTCGGCGCGCGCATCGGGCCGGACTCCGCGCTGCACTTCGCCAGCCTGCGCGGCAAACTGAACAAGCAGGGCGAGGTAGAGGACACCGCCGCTTACCGCGCCGTGCTGCTGCGCATGGGCGCGAAGGGCCCTGAGGCACTGCCCGCCGCCGTGAACGGTCCCGGCGAGAACGCGAACGCGGCCTGGAGCCCCGATGGCCGCTGGCTCCTCTTCACGCGCTGCGAGGCCATCTGCCGCATCCACATCGCTCCGATCGATGCGCAGGGCCGCATCGGCGGGGCCGTGCTGCTGCCCGGCATCGGCGCGGAGCAGACGAGCACGCAGCCCATGATCGCCATGTGGGACGGCCGCGCGATGCTGCTCTTCGCCAGCGACCGGCCGGGCGGCGCCGGCGGCTTCGACCTGTGGATGGCCGAGTTCCACGATGGCAGCGTGCGCAACCTCTCGCCGCTCGACCGCTTCGTGAACACGCCCGGCAACGAGCGCTGCCCGTGGTACGACGAGGCCTCGCGCACCCTCTGGTTCAGCAGCGACTTCCATCCCGGCCTGGGCGGCTACGACATCTTCCGCAGCACCTGGGGCGCCGATGTGTTCGGGCATCCCATCCACGCCGGCCTGCCCATCAACAGCCCGGCCAACGATCTCTATCCCGCGCTCTATCCCGCGCGCGGCGAGTTCTGGCTCACCAGCAACCGCGTGGGCTCCTTCGCCAACAAGGGCGAGACCTGCTGCAACGACCTCTATCGCTTCCGCCTGCCCGCAGAGC
>CAZJTB010000535.1:0-2034 GCA_964548485.1 uncultured Chryseobacterium sp.
ACGCTGGTGGAGAAGTTCGCCTCGCTCACCCTCGATGGCCGCACCCCGGCGCGCTACGATGATTGGCGCAATGCCGATGCGCGCGGCCAGGCCCAGGAGCACCTCGATGAGGCCGACATCCACGGCGTGTGGAAGGGTGGCGCGCTGAAGCTGCAGCCGCTGGTGCACTTCGCGCCGGAGTGGAACGACAGCTACTTCCGCTACATCGAGGACCGGATGTACAACCTGTTCCTCCAGTACCACACCCGGCGCAGCTACACCTTCCCCGGCAACAGCGTATCGCTGCCGCCCTTCCCCATGGCGCACTGGCTGCTGTGGCACAGCCGGCCGCAGCCGGTGGTGAGCTACAACGGCCTCATCGATCCGCCGATCAGCAACAACGAGAGCGAGATCGCCGCATCGCCCAACCCGATGATCAATGTGCCCACGGGCTCTTTGGGCATCGGTCCAGGCGGAATGCTGCCCGGTGGCGGCGCGCTCAGCGGCATGTTCCCGGGCATCGCACCGGCATCCGGCCCGCAACTGAGCCCGTGGCACAGCTTCGGGTTCCTCTACCGCGCGGGCAAGCTCGCCTCGGAGGACCAGGCCACCATCCGCTTGGCGGCGCTGACCGCGCTGAACGCGCCCGGCAGCAACGGCAACAACCTGAACGGTCTCCTGGAGCTCCATGGCCCCCAGCTCAACCGCATCAACATGCGCCTGAACGCCATGCAGTCGTACACCGCCATGAACCTGCTGCACACGGGCAACCTGCCGCCGCCCACGCAGGAGTTCCCGATCTACTACGATGCCAACTACCGCATCAAGATGCACTTCCGCTCGCCCATCACCGGCTCGCTGAAGGCCGCGCTCGTCGACGGCAACCTCGATGCGGGGGTGCTGCCCACCGGTCACCCTGCGCTATGAGGAGCCTCCTGCTTACAACAACAGCACTGTGCTGTACTAGCCTGCTGGCGCAGTCGCGCATCTCGCGCGCCGATTCGCTCGCGCTGCTGCGCGAGGACTCGATCTACCGCGCTGAGCGTGGCAGGCAGTACGCGCACATCGTGGTGAAGGCGCACTACGATGGCGGTGCCGTGCGGCTGCGCTGGGCGCCCGATGCGCCGGGCGGGTGGATCAACGCCAACCAGCTCGGCTACATCGTGGAGCGCGCCGACCTGGGACCGCTCAACGACACCGCGCGGCGCGAGGCCAACGCCTTCGTGAACCTGACGCCGGCCCGGCTCGCGCCGCTGGGTCAGCAGGGCTGGAAGGACCTGCATGCGCGCCTGCCCGACGACCTCTACGTGATGGTGGCCGGTGAGATGATCCACACCGCGCTGCTGCCGCAGAACATGGGCTTCGACAAGGACATCAAGGCCGCGAGCGACCGCCTGAAGGAGCGCTACGGCTTCGCCTTGCTCGCGGCCGACCTCTCGTGGCCGGCGGCGCAGGGCAGCGGACTGGCCTACCAGGACGATGCCGTGCAGCCCGGACGGCAATACCTCTACCGCGTGCGGGTGGCCGCACCGAACGCCGCCTATCCGATCGGCGATGGCGCGGTGGCCGTGAGCACCGCGAAGGCCGAGGCCATCAAGCAGCCGATCATCGGGGGCGTGAACGTGCAGGACAGCCTGGTGATGATCAGCTGGCCGCGCGCCGCGCACGAGGCGCATTTCACCGCGTACGATGTGGAGCGCAGCGGCGACGGAGGGGCTTCCTGGAAGAAGGTGAACAAGCAGCCCTTCGTGAGCTTCACCAACCCGCAGCTGCCGAGCATGCAGGACGTGATCGTGTACACCGACACCGTGGATGCCGCCCGGCGCGCGTATAGCTACCGCATCATTGGCCTCACCGCGTTCGGCACGAAGAGCGCCCCCAGCAAACCCGTTGCCGCTGCGTGGCGCGACCGCACACCGCCACCCTCGCCCACCAACGTGCGCGCCACCGAGAAACGCGGAACCATCGAGATCACCTGGGACTATCCCGCCGGCGTGAAAGACCTCAAGGGCTTCCACATCTCTCGTGGCACCAGCGTGGCCAGCGACGACAAGG
>CAZJTB010000536.1:0-2031 GCA_964548485.1 uncultured Chryseobacterium sp.
GGACCTTCACTTTCCTGGCTGATGGTCCTCTTGAAACGGTAACGGTGAATCTCTCCGGCTGCATCGAGCCGGCCGATGCCATCCTCGTGTTCGACGGCCCCGATGTGGGCTCGCCGCAGATCTATGCCATCAGCGGCGTGAGCAGCTTGAATGGCACAAGCCTCGTTTCAACTGGCCCGGCCATCCACATCCTGATCAACAGCGATGCTGCGAACAGCTGCGCCACGGGTCAGCAATGCACCTGGAGCATGGAGGCGCGCTGCACGGCGGGCTGCGACATGCCAACGGGCACCGTGGCCGTGGTGGACAACTGCGTTACCAGCTCGTTCAACCTCGATGTTTACGTGAGCTCCACGGGCGATGCGGGCACGGCCACCTTGCGGTACACCGTGGATGGCGGCGCTCCGCAGTTCGTGAGCGGGCTCTTCACCGGGAGCAATCCCGTGGTGGGTCCCTTCGCTGCGGGCTCATCCGTGAACGTGCGCCTGCTGCACGAGAGCAATCCTGCTTGCGACAACAACTCGTTGGGCACATATACGGGTGCGCTCTCTTGCCCATCGGCCGACAACTGCTCCAATGCACTGAACCTGGCGAGCCAGACCAGTCCGCTCTCGAGCACCACCTCCGGCCGCTCCAATGCGTTCAGCTTCGCCTGCGGCAGCGCGGTCGCGAACACCGCACCGGATGCCATCTACTTCATGGATGTGCCCGACGGCTTCCTGTTCCGCATGCGCCAGTCGGCGAACAACTACAACTCCCTGCACTTCATGCGCTATGGCGGCGCCTGCCCGGGCACAACGCCGATTGCTTGCATCGACGACGAGGACGGGGAGATCGGTTGGGTGGTGTGGACCAATACCACCGGAAGCACCCAGCGCGTATGGTGGGTGCAGGACGGCGTGGGCACCGCCGTGGGCACGTACACCTTGGAGTGGCTCCTGCAGCCTTGCGGCGTGGCGCCGTCAGCGCCCACGGTAACCGTGGCCAGCTATGCCATCTGCCAGGGCGGTAGCGTACCGGGAGGGGAGGGCCTCGCGGCCACCTGCGCGCCCATCGCACGCACCATTGCGGTGCCGTTCAGCTCGGGCATCATCAGCGAAGGCGCCACCATCACCACGCGCGGAACCGTTACGGTTCCGGCGCTGCCCACCGGCGCGGTGGTCACCGGGGCCCGCCTGCGCATGTTCAATGTGGTGGCCAACACCGGGGTTACCAATGCCCAGCGGCAGAATCTGCGCGTGGCGCTATCCGGGGCTTACACGCTGGCCGAGACGCAGCTGACCACGGCCACCGGCCCGGGCCTCATCACCCCGGACCCTGTGGTGGTGAACCTTCCGGGGTTCCCGGCTGGTGGTGGACTGGTCAATTTCCGGACGAGGCAAACAACGGACAACCTGGCCACGAACCCTGACGTGACCTTCCGCAGCGTCATCATCGAGGTTGACTTCACCATTCCAGCCACCAACCGTTGGCATAACGCGCCTTCGGCCGGCACGCTTGTCTCCTCCAATGCGATTCTCGACCCGGTGGGAGCAGGGGCGGTGAACAACGCTGTGCCCGGCAGCACGACCTTCCATGGCTCATGCGCTTACGCCGCTTGCGAGTCGATCCGCTTGCCCGCGACCTTCACCGTGGCGGCAACCCCAACCACGGCAGCCACCGGAGGCCATCAGAGCATCTGCTTAGGCGCAGCAACGGCTGGCTTGGGCGGCAATGTGCCGGTGAATGGCACAGGGGCGTGGAGCATCGTAGGAGGGGGCACGGGCACATTCAGCCCGAATGCCAGCCAGGCCAACGCGCAGTTCAACCACACCGGCGGCGCGGGTCCGGTGCAGCTTCGTTGGACCATCAGCAACAGCCCCTGCACGAGCAGCTCAGCCGACCTCTTCGTGACCTTACTGCCCGACGGCGATGGGGATGGCATCAGTGATGCTTGCGACAATTGCCCGCTCGCGGCCAATCCAGCACAGACCGATACCGATGGCGATGGAAGTGGCGATGCCTGCGACAACTGCCCGCTTGTGGCTAATC
>CAZJTB010000537.1:0-1723 GCA_964548485.1 uncultured Chryseobacterium sp.
TTCGCCGATGGCCGAGGGCATCATGCGCCACCTGGCGCGCGAGCGCGGCATCGCCATCGTGGTTGACAGCGCCGGCACCGGCGGCTGGCATGCGGGCGAGGCACCCGATCATCGCGCGCAGGCCGCCATGCAACGGCGCGGCATGGACATCGCCGACCTGCGGGCGAGGCAGGTGCATCGCGCGGACTTCGACCGGTTCGACCTGCTGCTGGCCATGGATGCCGACAACCTCCGTGAACTGCACCGCCTGGCGCCCACCGAACAGCATGCGCGCAGGGCCAGCCTCATCATGAAGCGGCTGCCGCAGCCTGCCCAATTGGAGGTGCCCGACCCCTATTATGGCGGCGATGAGGGATTCGATGCGGTGGGCGACATGCTCACCGAGGCCTGCAATCGCATCCTCGATGAGCTCGGCGCGCGATGATCGAGGCGCGCTGCACCTGCTGCCGGCCTGGCTCGGCGAGCATGGCGGCATCGAGCAGCTCACGCCGGAAGCAGTCGCGGCGGCAGCGGGCCTGAGCCTCTTCTTCTGCGAGGATGAGCGGAGCGGACGTCGCCTGCTGCGCAGGATGGTGCCCGGCATCGATCTGGCGCGCATCGAGGTGCACCGCTTCGACAAGGACTCCGATGCCGCCGATGCGGCGCGCCTGCTGCAACTGGTTCGCGACGGACGCGACGCGGGCATCCTGAGCGAGGCGGGCATGCCCTGCATCGCGGACCCGGGCGCGCTGCTCGTGACTCAGGCGCATGCCATGGGCATCTCTGTTGTGCCGCACATCGGGCCCAGCGCCCTGCTCCTCACCCTGGCCGCTTCCGGACTGAATGGCCAGCGCTTCGCCTTCCACGGTTATCCGCCCATCAAGCCGCGCGAGCGCGAGCAGGCTCTTCGAAGAATCGAGCAGGAGGCCCGGCGCAGCGGCGCAGCCCAGCTCTTCATCGAGACACCGTACCGCAACGACGCCTTATTGGAGGCCATCCTCCGCACATGTGCTCCTGAACTGATGCTCGCCATCGGCATCGACCTCACGCAACCTGGTGGATGGGTCCGCACGGCATCCATCGCGCAATGGCGGACGCAAGTGCCCGAGCTCGGCAAGCGCCCGGCCGTGTTCATCATCGGAACGGCGCTGCGCTGAAAGGGCGGTCGGCGCGCGCAGCCGCATCACCTATGGTCGCGCGGCCTTCCGTTCGATGCTGATCAAGCGCACCTCGTACTCCACCGGTGTCCAGGGCGGAAGCAGCCCGGGGATGCCGCGCTCGGAGAAGGCCAGCGATGACGGGAGCACGAAGGTCCCCTCCTGTCCCACGCGCATGAGGCTCACCGCCGCATGCACGCCTGCAATCACCTGATCGGGATCGCCGTAGCGCCAGGTGAATGCAAGCTGCTCATCGAATGCGGCTCCGTCGGGCAGGCTTCTTCCCTTCCACCGAACAGTGACCGCATCGCCCGGCATGGCGCGCGCGGTATCCGAGGCGCTGCCGCGCACCTCGTAGCGCATTTCGCTCGTGCCCCAGCGTGTCCATGCGCGCGCGCTGCGATCGGCGTGCGCCGCGATCACCATGCGCTCGTAGCCCTCGGGGTCGGCAAGGCGGCGCGCCTTCGCCTCATCGCGCATATCGGCCGGGGTCTTGATGCGGATCATGCCCAACTCAGCCTGCAGCACAAGGGTGTCCATGGGTGGGTCCACCTTGCCCGCTGACAGCACGGCCCATGGCCACCGCC
>CAZJTB010000537.1:1733-2028 GCA_964548485.1 uncultured Chryseobacterium sp.
TGCGGCGCGATCACGCTCAGGCTATCGCCCGCGTGCATGCGGCGGAGCACCGGTAGCATGGCGCCCGATCGCAGGTCGCGCGTGGCGTACCAGCGCTCCGTGCTCAGCAGCGAACCGGGCTCATCGCCTTGCACGCTCACGCGCACGCGCAGCAGCACGCTATCGCTGTCGGCGGCCACCCCCGCGCCCTCGCCGAGCAAGTGGTAGCGCAGGTGGGTCTCATGGCCCACTTCCTTGAATCCCGGATAGGGCGAGCGACCGCAGCCTGCGATGAGCAACGCGGCGCAGAGCAACA
>CAZJTB010000538.1:0-1398 GCA_964548485.1 uncultured Chryseobacterium sp.
CGAAGACCAGGCGGACACCCTCATCGAAATGCCCGATGCTCTGGTAGGCCTGGGCCAATTGATTCAGGCAGCGCGCCGCGGCTGCCTCCTCGTTCAGCCTTCGGGCCCGCTCCAACGCCCGTTGCAGAACCGAGATGGACTCGGCGTGCCTGCCCATGACGCCGAGCAGCGAACCGATCTTATGCTCATTGCTGATCAGCGCCCGTTCATTGCCCATCCGATCATCGATGGCCCAGGCAGCTTCCAGGTATCGAAGCCCCTCATCCAGGCGCCGCCCCCGCTCCAGGCACAGGGCCACCCGCCTGAAAGCCAGCGCCAGACGCGCGCTGTCGCCTTTGGCCCTGGCCATCTCCGCGGCCACCTCGGCGTAGTAGAGCGCGCTATCAGGCGCTTCGTTGATCAGGTTCCATGACCGGTTGAGCAGCGCATCGAGCGGCGCCTCCTGTGCCATGGCGCACCATGGCAGCAGGCTCATCAGCATCAACGGGATGCCAAGGATGACCTTCAGCGGATGGCGATCCAGGCGCATGCAGCATCAAGGAAGCTCCCGGGTCTCGCGCGGTGTATTCGAGGTGTCGCCATCCCCATCGGGGAACATCGCCGTGATGATGGCCTCATTGAACGCGGTTACCTGACGGTCGAAGTGCAGGAAGCGATGGCCGGATGTATCGGCATCCGCTGAGAACTCAACGCGATTCTTGGCAAGGTCATCCTTCAGGCTCAGGTTCTTCGAGCGCTCCTTCATCCGGGCGTAGCCCACCAGGTAGCGCTCGCCTTCAACCTTTCCGCCGTTGGTGTAAATGACGATGTCTTCCAGCGGAGGCATCGCGGGATCCATCTCCTGGCTGGAAACCCATCTGCACGACTTGGGCTTCCTGGTCTTGGGCTGGCCCGGCACGCCGCCGACCTCCCCGGTGGAGTTGCCGTTCACATCAAGCACCTGCAACTCCACCTCGGTGATGTCCTTACCATCAAACACCACGGGGACCTGATGATCGGAATGCAGGTACAGGCCCCTGTCGGCATTCTCATCAAGCTCCGCCTTGAAGGTCATCTGCCAGATGGTGTCGTTGATCACCTTCTCATTCACCAGCGAATAGGTGATCCCTTTGGCATGCGGGATGAGCGTGGAGATGAGGTGCGTGACCTCATCCTTCTCGTCGCGAAGGATGAGCGTGTAGGTGAACGCGCGGTCCAGGGCGATGTCGGGAACCTGATCCGCATCGGTGTGCTCCGATCCGCCCGCACCGGCGAGTAAGGCCTTGGCGGTGCCTCCTTCGGCAAGGCTGAGCGTACCGGACGACGGGCCGCCGCCGCCGGGGCCGCAACCGATGATGGCGAGTGCTGCGAATGGGAATAGCTTCTTCATGGCTCCTTATTGATTGGGGGGGGGGTATT
>CAZJTB010000538.1:1444-2027 GCA_964548485.1 uncultured Chryseobacterium sp.
CCTGCGGTGCCGTGAATGCCGAGCTTCTGGTGGATGTTCTTCCGATGGGTCTCGATGGTAAGGACGCTCAATCCGAGCGCGTCCGCGATCTCGCGGTTGCTGCGCTGCTGCACCACGAGGCGGAGCACCTCGCGCTCGCGCCTGGTAAGCTGCCCATTGCTGCCTGAGGCCTCCGCCTGGCGCTGCGCCTCCTGGTACTCCTTCAGGTCGTGCATGACATCATCGGCCAGGTAATGCCTGCCATCGGCAATGGCGCACAGGGCTTCCTTGAGCTGCTTGCGCCCGGTGTTCTTGAGCAGGTAGCCCATGGCCCCGGCCTCCAAGGCCTCGGCGATGAGGTCGGCCTTGTGGTACATGCTCAGCACCAGCACCTGCACGTCCGGCATCTTCCGCTTGATCATGCGCGTGGCCTCAACGCCCGTTATGCCCGGCGGCATGCTGATGTCCATGACCACCGCATCGGGGTCCGTGCGGAGGGTCACCTTCACGGCCTCCTCGCCCGATGAGGCGGTGCCCACCACCTCGAACGCCGGGTCGCCCTCGAGCAGGGCCCATTGAATGGGCGCGGCGCCGCGGTGCCGGG
>CAZJTB010000539.1:0-2026 GCA_964548485.1 uncultured Chryseobacterium sp.
TCGAGATCATCCAGCGCAAGGGCGCCAAGAGCTTCGGCAAGGGCAACTTCAAGGCGCTGTTCGAGGCGATCGAGCGGGAGCAGGAGAACAGGGGGACGCTTTAAGCGAACGGCGACAGCATGTGCGAAGGGCGTCCATCGGGCGCCCTTCATTCTTGACACGCCGTCTTCGCGCTCCTTGCGCGCCTGATGGTGGCCGAGGCGACTGTTCCAATCCTGCTCCCAATCGTCGAGCTCCGCCAGGCCGAGCGGCGCTTTCGTCGCCTGCTGCTGCTCGCGGCAGCGCTCGTCGAGTGCAATCTGCGAGGCCTCGGAATCCCGGTTCTTGATGCTCTGGTTCGGAACCGCCCAGCGAGCCGAAGGACTTCTTCGGCCAGCCGAGGCGCGAAACCCACGCATCGCTCAATGCTCTGTACGGGTTGAACAACGACGGAGGCCCGGAAAAGGCCCCGCCAGAGTCCAAAGGATGATGTGGTGATGGCTTCTAGCTTGCCGCCATGAAAGACCTGCTGCACGATGCCCGCTTCGCCATCCGGGAGCCGGGAACCTTCAACCTGAAGCACCACCACTGCGACCTGCCGCAAGAAGCCGACAAGAAGGAGCTGAAGGAGCGGCTGGAGAAGGACCGTGCACGGATCGCCGAGCTGCAAGAGGTGCTCTACGCGGCCGGGAAGCATGCCGTGCTGCTCATCTTCCAGGCCATGGACGCGGCCGGCAAGGATTCAGCGATCAGGCATGTGATGAGCGGCGTTAACCCGCAGGGCGTGCGCGTGTGGAGCTTCAAGGCGCCGAGCTCCTTGGAGCGCAGCCACGATTTCCTCTGGCGGCATTACCAGGCGGTGCCTGAGCGCGGCCACATCGGCATCCACAACCGCAGCCACTACGAGGAGGTGCTGGTGACGCGCGTGCATCCGGAGTTCATCCTGGGACAGAACATTCCGGGCATCACTACGGTGAAGGACATCGACAACGGCTTCTGGGAAACCCGCTACGCCGCCATCCGGGCCTGGGAGCAGCAGCTGGCCGAGAGCGGCACGGTGATCATGAAGTTCTACCTCCACATGAGCCGCGCGGCGCAGAAGGAGCGCTTCCTGGAGCGCATCGACGACCCGGCGAAGAACTGGAAGTTCAATCCGGGCGATGTGAAGGAGCGCGGGCATTGGGACGACTACATGCGCGCCTATGAGCAGGCCATCGGCGCCACCGCCGCGCCGCATGCGCCGTGGTACATCGTGCCCGCCGACGACCAATGGGAGACCCGCGCCATCGTGGGGCGCCTGGTGCGCGAGCAGCTCGAGGCACTGGACCTGAAGCGCCCGGAGCCCGCCGCGGATGCGCTGGCCCAGCTGCAGGAAGCCCGCGCCGCGCTGATGGCCGAGAAGGACTGAGCCGCGCCGGATACCTTCGCGGGCCTCCGGAACCCCATGTACCGTACCCACACCTGCGGCGAGCTCCGCCTCTCTGACGCTGGAAAGACCGTGACCCTCGCCGGATGGGTCCAGCGCACCCGTGCCCTCGGCGGCATGACCTTCGTTGACCTGCGCGACCGTTTCGGCATCACCCAGCTCAGCTTCAACATGGAGCGCGACAAGGGGCTGTGCGAGCAAGCACGTCAGCTTGGCCGCGAGTTCGTGGTGCAGGCCACCGGCACCGTGCGCGAGCGCGAGAGCAAGAACGCCAACATCCCCACAGGCGATATCGAGCTGATCGTCACCGAACTGAAGGTGCTGAACAGCGCCAAAACGCCGCCCTTCACCATCGAGGAGGAGACCGATGGCGGCGACGAGTTGCGCATGAGGTACCGCTACCTGGACCTGCGCCGCGCCAACATCCGCCGCAACTTCGAGCTGCGCCACCGCATGGCCATCGAGGTGCGCAACTACCTCAGCGCGCAGCATTTCCTCGAAGTGGAAACGCCCGTGCTGATCAAGAGCACGCCGGAAGGCGCTCGTGACTTCGTGGTGCCCAGCCGCATGCACCAGGGCGAGTTCTACGCACTGCCGCAGAGCCCGCAGACCTTCAAGCAA
>CAZJTB010000540.1:0-2016 GCA_964548485.1 uncultured Chryseobacterium sp.
TCGAAGATCACCTCGTCCATCTTGCTGCCGGTATCGACCAGCGCAGTGGCGAGGATGGTGAGTGAGCCGCCGTTCTCGATCTTGCGGGCCGCGCCGAAGAAGCGCTTGGGCTTCTGGAGCGCATTGGCGTCCACACCGCCGCTGAGGATCTTGCCGCTGGCGGGCTGCACGGTGTTGTAGGCGCGTGCCAGGCGGGTGATGGAGTCGAGCAGGATCACCACATCATGTCCGCATTCGGTGAGGGCCTTGGCCTTCTCCAGCACGATGCCGGCCACTTGCACGTGGCGCGAGGCGGGCTCATCGAAGGTGCTCGCGATCACTTCGGCCTTCACGCTGCGGGCCATGTCCGTGACCTCCTCGGGACGCTCGTCGATGAGCAGTACGATGAGGTAGGCCTCCGGATGGTTGGCGGCGATGGCATTGGCCACATCCTTCAGCAGCACGGTCTTGCCCGTCTTGGGCTGCGCCACGATCAAGCCGCGCTGGCCCTTGCCGATGGGCGAGAACAGGTCGAGCACGCGCATGCTGATGTCGGCCCCTTTCGGCGCGAGGTTGAACTTCTCATCGGGGAAGAGCGGTGTGAGGAACTTGAAGGGCACGCGGTCGCGCACCCATTCGGGATCGCGCCCATTGATGCGGTCGATCTTCACCAGTGGGAAGAACTTGTCGCCTTCGCGCGGCGGACGCACGAAGCCGCTCACCGTATCGCCCAGCTTCAGGCCGAACTGCTTGATCATCTGCTGGGTCACGTACACATCGTCGGGTGATGCCAGGTAATTGTAGTCGCTGCTGCGCAGGAAGCCGTAGCCTTCGGGCATCACCTCCAGCACGCCTTCGCACTCCACGAAGGCATCGAATTGGATCTGCTCGCGCTGCGGCTGCTGCTGAGGCCGGTCGGGCCGTTGCTGATCGCCGCCCTGGCGGGGGTGCTCGCCGCCCTGCGGGCGCTCGTGCCTGGGCTGGTCGCGGCGCTCCTCGCGCGGCGGGCGATCGCCCTCTGCGCGCGGCTCCTGGGGGCGCGGCTCGCCGCCTTGCTGGCGTTCCTGGCGCATGCGTTCGCGCCGCTCGCGCCATCGTTCCTGGCGCAGGTCGCGATTCGATTTCGGCTGGGAGGGCGCTTCTGCCAGCGGAGTTGGGTCGGCGCTCCGGGTCGGGGCGGCTTCGCCACGCCCTTCTCCGTCCTCCTCTTCGTCATCCTCATCATCGCCGTTCTCGGCATCATCGTCCTCTTCGTCATCATCGTCGTCGCCCTCGTCGTCGGACTCTGCGGGCGTGGGGTCATCCTCCACCACAGGCTCTTCGCTGGTGGCCAGGGCCGTGAGGTCCTCATCGCCCCGGAACGCCGGCCCGATGGTCTTCTCGCCGCCTTTGGCTGCTTGGGATTCGAGGATCTTCTCGATCAGGTCGGCCTTCTTCAGCGTCTCGGCCTTCTTCAGGCCCAGCTTCTTGGCTACTTCCTTCAGTTCGGCCAGTTTCAGGCCCAGGAGCGCATCACGGTCGTACATGCACGTGCGTATGTGTGGGAAAAGGCGAAGGCTCTCGCCTTCGATGGGGACCGGTGAGGCCCCGGATTTTCAGTACGTCTACAGGTTGGGAACAGGCACCTTGCCGGCGCCCGTGGACAATGAGTACGGCGCAAACGTAATCGGATCAGCCGAATGGCCAAACATCGCGCAAGGGTCATCTTTGCCCGACTTTTCCATGATCCAGCGCATCCAGACCCTGTATCTGCTGCTGGCCGCCCTGCTGCTGGCCGGTTTGTTCGTTTGGCCCGTGGCCCGCTATGAGCGCGAAGGCGCGGAGGAACTCAGGCTTACCGCAGCAGCCTTGACCGATGCGAACGGGACCACGGTGCGGGATGCGGAGCTGCGGCTGCAACCCTACCTCGTTGCCGGAGTGGCCATGGGCCTGATGGTCATCGCGATCTTCCTTTTCCGCAACCGGGCGCGTCAGGCGCGCACCGTGGGCATGGCCATACTGGTGCTGCTCGTGCTCCAGGCCGCCGTCCTGGAGCTC
>CAZJTB010000541.1:0-1989 GCA_964548485.1 uncultured Chryseobacterium sp.
TGCCACGCTCAGCGGCTCCTTCGATCATTGGCACCTCGATTACGTGAGGCTGGCCGCGCAGCGCACATTCGATGACACCCGCCTGATCGATGTGGCCTACGTGATGCCCGAGAGCACGCTGCTGGAAACGCTCACCAGCATGCCGTTCAGCATGTACGCCGCCGCGCCGGCCGCCTACATGGCCACCGCCGCCACCGAGAGCATCAGGAACCTCGATTCGCAGGACCGCTTCATCACCTACGGCATGCTCGCCCGCGAGGAGAATGCAGGACCGCCCTTCGCCTTCACCAACGGGCTCAGCTCAAGCGGCAACGCCGCCTCCACCTTCCCGAGCACGCACCCCTTGAACAGCGCGCCGAACAACTTCACCTACGATGCTTCATTGAGCACCGATGACGCCTTCTGGCGCGTGAAGTTCTGGACCAACACCTCGCCGGACATCAACCGCTACAACGACACCATCCTCTTCATCCAGGAGCTGAGCAACTACCTGGCGTACGATGATGGGAGCGCCGAGATGGGCTACAGCCTCACATCGGCCGGCGCCAAGCTGGCCTACCGCTTTGACATCGTGGGCGAGGATTCGCTGCGGGCGGTCCGCATGTACTTCAATCCGCAGGCGAACGATCCGCAGGATTCGCCAAGCCCGCTCCAGGGCTCTTTCCTGCTCACTGTGTGGTCGAGCCTCAGTCCGGAGACCATCGTCCATCAGAACTTCACCTTCTCCTCGCCGCGTTACCGGCTCGATGGCATCGATAAGTTCGTGGAGTACCCGCTCGATTCGGTCATCGCCGTCTCCGGCACCTTCTACGTCGGCTTCACGCAGACGAACGCCGTGCGGATGAACCTGGGCTTCGATCGCAACCGCAACAACCAGAACAAGATATTCCGCAAGACGGGCATCTCCTTCACGGGCACCAGCTTCCAAGGCTCGCTCATGATGCGGCCGGTCTTCGTCTCGGCCACGGATCCCTTCACCGGAATTGGCGATCGGGAGCGGGATGAGCCGCTCACCCTCTTCCCGAATCCGGCCAGCGATTCTTTCGCGATCGCGGCAGCCGCGCGCCAGCCTGGAGCCATGCTGCTGCTGTTCGATGCCACGGGGCGCCTGGCCATGCGGGCGCCGGCAGGCGGTTCGCGCGTGTTCGATGCCAACGGGCTGTCCGATGGGCTCTACGTGGCGCGCCTGGTGGATGATGACGGCCGACCGTTGGCCGCCGGACGACTCATGATCCAGCGCTGATGGCCGAGGAATCACTCGATGCCGGCGGTGAGGAGCAGGAGCTTTACGAGCACCACCGCATCGTCTGCGACCCGAAGCAGTCGCTGATCCGGCTCGACAAGTTCCTCTTCGATCGCCTGGCCCACACCTCGCGCAACCGGATCCAGGTGGCGGCGAAGGCCGGTAATGTGCTGGTGAACGACAGGCCCGCCAAGCCGAGCCAGAAGGTGAAGCCCGGCGATGTCATCAGCATCGTGCTGCCGTATCCGCAGCGCGAGGTGGAACTGCTGCCAGAGGACATCCCGCTGAAGGTGCTGTTCGAGGATGCGCATGTGGTGGTGATCGATAAGCCCGCAGGCCTGGTGGTGCACCCCGGTCACGGCAACTGGACCGGCACCTTGGTGAACGCGCTGCTCTTCCACTTCGGGCAGCTGCCGCCGGTGCCTGGGGCGGAGATCCCGCGGCCGGGACTGGTGCACCGCCTGGACAAGGACACCAGCGGCGTGATGGTGGTGGGGAAGACCGAAGAGGCCCTCACGCATCTCGCGCGCCAGTTCTTCGAGCGCACCAGTGACCGGCGGTACAGCGCCCTGGTCTGGGGCGATTTCGCGGAGGACGAGGGGGTCGTGGAGGGCAATATCGGGCGCAGCCATAAGGACCGGACGGTGATGCAGGTGTTCCCTGAAGGCGAGCATGGCAAGGCGGCGGTGACCCACTGGCGCGTGGTGGAGCGCTTCCGGTACGTGACACTGGTGGAATGCAAGCTG
>CAZJTB010000542.1:0-1988 GCA_964548485.1 uncultured Chryseobacterium sp.
GTGCCCAGGGCGGGACTCGAACCCGCACGACTGTTGAGGTCACTGGTGTTTGAGACCAGCGCGTCTACCGATTCCGCCACCTGGGCGATGGGGTCGCGAATTTCAGCAAGGATTTCCTTCCCTCGCCCGGACTTCCAGTATTTCTCGCGCAATCGTGCTGAGGCGCTATCGGCGGCCAGTTCAAGATGGATGAGGACAAAGGGGCGGAACGGTCTGGTGGTGGGTTCACGGCCTTCGTTGTGGCGCTTCATGCGCTCGATCACGTCCTGCGACATGCCGACGTAGATGTAGCGGCGAGCGGTGCTCCTCAGGGCATAGACGAACCAAGGCTTCATCGGGCATCCGCTTGGGCGCTGAAGCGCGCCTGCCTGCCGAAGGCAGGTCTACCGATCCTGCCACCTGTATGGGAGGACCTCGAAGAGAGGAGCGTGCAGTTTGCCCTACAGCTTCCGCAGCAGCCCCTTCAGGTCCACCTTCTCGCCCACGATGCGCTCCAGCTCGCCGATGGCCACGCGCTCTTGTTGCATGCTGTCGCGCTCGCGGATGGTGACGGTGTCGTCCTGCATGGTGTCGTAGTCAACCGTGATGCAGTAGGGCGTGCCGATGGCGTCCTGGCGGCGGTAGCGCTTGCCGATGCTGTCCTTCTCGTCGAACTGGCAGTTGTGGTCCAGCTTCAGGCGGTCGATGATGGCGCGCGCCTTCTCGGGCAGGCCGTCCTTCTTCACCAGCGGCAGCACGGCCACCTTCACCGGGGCAAGCGGAGCGGGGATGCGCAGCACCACGCGCTCCTCGCCGCCTTCGAGCTTCTCTTCATCGTACGCTGCGCTGAGGATGGCGAGGAACATGCGGTCCAGGCCAATCGAGGTTTCCACCACGTAAGGCACGTAGCTCTCGTTGGCCTCGGGGTCGAAGTAGGTGAGCTTGCGGCCGCTGTGCTTCTCGTGGTTGGCCAGGTCGAAGTCGGTGCGGCTGTGGATGCCCTCCAGCTCCTTGAAGCCCATGGGGAACTGGAACTCGATGTCGCACGCGGCGTTGGCGTAGTGCGCCAGCTTGATGTGGTCGTGGAAGCGGTAGCTCTCAGTGGGGAGCCCGAGCGCGCGATGCCACTTCATGCGCTGCTCCTTCCACGCGTTGTACCACTCCATCTCGGTGCCGGGCTTCACGAAGAACTGCATCTCCATCTGCTCGAACTCGCGCATGCGGAACACGAACTGGCGCGCCACGATCTCGTTGCGGAAGGCCTTGCCGGTCTGCGCGATGCCGAAGGGGATCTTCATCCGCGCGCTCTTCTGCACGTTGAGGAAGTTGACGAAGATGCCCTGGGCGGTCTCGGGGCGGAGGTAGATGGTGCTGCTCTCGCCGCTCACGCTGCCCAGCTCGGTGGCGAACATCAGGTTGAACTGGCGCACGTCGGTCCAGTTGCCTGTGCCGCTGATGGGGCACTTGATCTCCTCGTCGATAATGAGTTGGCGCACGGCCTCAAGGTCGTTCGCTTCAAGCGCGGCCTTCATCCTTCCCTCCACCGCATCGATGCGCTCCTGGCTGCGCTTCACATTGGGGTTGGTGGCGCGGAACTGCGCCTCGTCGAAGGCCTCGCCGAACTTCTTCCGGCCCTTCTCCACCTCCTTCTCGATCTTGTCCGCGTACTTCGCCATGTGCTCCTCCAGGAGCACGTCGGCGCGGTAGCGCTTCTTGCTGTCCTTGTTGTCGATCAGCGGATCGTTGAAGGCATCCACGTGGCCGCTGGCCTTCCAGGTGGTGGGGTGCATGAAGATGGCCGCGTCGATGCCCACGATGTTCTCGTTGAGCTTGGTCATGGCCTCCCACCAGTAGCGGCGGATGTTGTTCTTCAGCTCGGCGCCGTACGGGCCGTAGTCGTAGGTGGCGCTCAGGCCATCGTAGATCTCGCTGCTGGGGAACACGAAGCCATACTCCTTGGCATGGCCGATCAACGTCTTCAGACGGTCCTCTTGATTGCTCATGATGTG
>CAZJTB010000543.1:0-1985 GCA_964548485.1 uncultured Chryseobacterium sp.
GCCGCCCACCAGTGGCGTGGGCATCGGCGTGGACCGCCTGGTGATGCTGCTCACCGACAACCCCGCGATCCAGGAGGTGCTGCTGTTCCCGCAAATGAGGCCGGAACGGCCGAATTCGTGAGGTCCTTTGAGGAGGGAGAGTGAACCGAACAAATGAGGCCGGAACGGCCGGTGCTCCAGGAGTGACCTCGAGTACGCCGCTTCAGGAGGGCTTCCGCTTTCTCGCAGCGGCCTTGCCCGCCTTCTTCGCCGCAGGCTTCGTGGAGGGCGGCTGCGGACGTTTCCTCGCGGCCCCCTCGTGCAATGCCACCCGGTTGCCCTCGCTGTCGATGAAGAGCGCGAACCAGCCCGCCGTCTCGCTGATCAATGTCCTGGGCATGATCACGCGGCCGCCCGCCAGGTCGATGCGGCTGAGGATGCCGTCCAGGTCGTTTCCGGCGTTGAGGTAGATGAGGGTGCCGGTATCGCTGGGCAGGCAGCCCGGACCGGCGATGAGCGCGCCGCCGATGCCCTTGTCGGCCGGGAAGTAGGCCATGGCGAACTCGCCGCTCACCGTGGTCTCCATCTGCATGTTGTAGATGGCGCCGTAGAAGCGCGCGGCGCGGTGGATGTCATACACGGGGATCTCGAACCAGCTGACGAAATCCTTGAGCTTGATGTGGTGCTGTCCGGCAAGGCTTCCCATGGGTGTGGATTTGCTGATTTGCTGATACGCGAACCGGTGGTTCGATCAGCATTCGGTCAACGTTCGGGGCGTGGTCAAGTGGCTTCGGGGTCGCTCGGCGGGCGGTAGGCGCTGATCACGTGCTTGGGCAGCTCATGCGCGCGCGTCTCATCCTTCACCTCGAGCTCGGTGAGCTCCTGCACGCGCTGGGGCTTGATCAGCGGCCCCAGGCTCTCCAGGTGCGGATGCTTGGCTCCGGGCGCGTACACGCTGAAGTCAACGGGCCTGTCCCGGAAGCTCTTCAAGGGCTGGCCCAAGCGGAGCACTCCGAGCTCCCTGCTGCGGCGCACCTTCTCCAGGTTGATCTCGATGGGGATGAACTCCTCGTTCACCTCGGCCTGGTAGATCACGCGGCCCTCGGGGCCGCACACGATGCTGCGCCCGCTGCCACCCGCGTCGAGGCCGTTGATGTCGAAGAAATAGCACTGGTTAGTGGCGGCGCTGGCGCGGGCGATGCTCAATTCGATCTCGCGGTCGATGGTGCCGGTGAGCGTGGGGTGCAGGATCACCTCGGCGCCCATCACCGCCAGGGTGCGCGTGGTCTCGGGGATCCACATGTCGTAGCAGATGCTCACCCCGAAACGGCCCACGTCGGGGATGTCGAACACGCAGAATTCATCGCCGCCGGTGACGCCCACCTCGTAGGGATAGAAGGGGAACATCTTGCGGTAGCGCGCAACCACGCTCCCCTCGGGATCGATCACCGTGGCGGTGTTGTACACCTTGCCATCCTTCTTCTCGAAGATGCTGCCCGGCAGCAGCCAGATGCCGTGCTTGGCCGCCATGGCGCACATCTCCTGCTCGAACTCGCCCGGAACCGGCTGCGCATGCACGATGTGCGGGCCGTAGGCGCAGAGCTCGCTGAACATCACCAGGTCCACCCACGGGTAGATGGCCATGAGCAAGTCGAGCTTGGTCTTCATGGCCTCTACGTTGCTGTACGCGCTGCTCACGCGCATCTGGATGCCGGCGATTGAGAATGGCTTCATCTTTCTCAGTGGTCTGTTGGGGGTTGTTCGTTGAAGGTTGCAGGTTGGAACAACCCTCAACCGCCATCAACCTTCAACCCTCAACCGGCAATTTTATCCAACTCCTCCTCCATGATATCGAGCCCCTTGTTCAGCAGCTCATCGCTGATCACCAGGGGGCTGAGCACGCGGATCACGTTCTTCTCGGTGCCGGCGGTGATCACCACCAGGTCGCGCTTGGCGCAGGCGTTCATCAGAGCCGTGCAGGTCTCGGCATCGGGCTGCAGGGGGTC
>CAZJTB010000544.1:0-437 GCA_964548485.1 uncultured Chryseobacterium sp.
ACTCCGTGGTCTCTTTCCACTATACCCTGAACGATGGCGAGGGCAAGCTGCTGGACACCAGCGCAGGCCGGGAGGCCTTCGCTTATATCCATGGCGGCAGCATGATCGTGCCCGGTTTGGAGGAGGAGCTCGAGGGCAAGACCAAGGGCGACAGCCTGCGGGTGGAGGTGGCGCCGGCCAAGGGCTATGGCGAGGTGGATCCCAGTCTCGTGCAGCGCGTGCCGCTGGATAAGTTCGGCGGCCAGCAAGTGGAGGAGGGCATGCAGTTCCAGACCCCGGATCATCGCGTTTGGAGCGTGCTGGAGGTGAAGGATGGCGAAGCGGTGCTGAACGGCAATCACCCCCTGGCCGGCGTCACGCTCCATTTCAGCGTGGAGGTGACCGACGTGCGCGAAGCCACAGCGGAGGAATTGGCCCATGGGCATGTGCACGGCCCT
>CAZJTB010000544.1:475-1978 GCA_964548485.1 uncultured Chryseobacterium sp.
CGCCTGTCGATGAATGGCGCGCTGCTCGCCTTGTGCGTTTCCGGCATCGCTGCTTCCGTGGCCGCGCAGAAGCCGTTCCACTACAACGACACCACCTTCCTCCTGCGCGATTTCCGGCAGGGCTACCATGCCGTGTTCATCGCGGCGCCTGACGATTCGGTCTGGCACCGGCGCATCGCCTCGCCACCGGGCGATATGCGGCAGCATGGCCATGTGCGCAAGCAGCAGCGCATGCTGAATGAGCTGGGTGTGCGGTCCATGGCCCCAACAGCGGGGGCGGAGCCCGTCGTCATCGACCGCGTGGGCGTGGTGCGCTTCGAGGATCGCTTCTACCTGTACGCGCCAAGCGATTGGATGAACCATCGCCAGCAGCAGGTGGCGGGGAATTGGCTCATCACCAACGAGACGGACGGGCCGCTGGCCCATGCCATTGTTGCGCGGCCCGCGAGCATCGATGGCGAGGCGCTGCATCTGCGCTGCGTGAGCATGGTGAGCCACGCGCTCGACCCGAAGGCCGACACCGTGGATGTGCGCGCGTGGGTGATCGACGAGGCCACCGGCGTTGAGCTCTGGGAGCACCGCGACGGCTATGGCGATGCGCGCTACGACCTGATGGTGCCCTTGGAGCGGGCCACGGCGCTGCCGGTTATCGTGAACCATGCGCCCGCGCGGAAGGCCTTCGAGTTCGAGTTCGCAGCGCCAGGCCCGCATCTGCGTGACAAGCGCTAGTCCGGAGGGATCGAAGTCAATCCTTCGAGGCCACGATCACGAAGATGTCCTCGTTGTCGCGCTTCATCAGGTAGCGCTCGCGGGCGAACTTCTCCAGGTGCAGGCGGTCGCTGTCCAACTGCTCCAGCTGGGCGCGCGCCTTGGCAATCTCCTTCGCGTACCACGCGCGCTGCTCCTCCATCCGGCCCAGTTCGCGGTGGTTCTTCCAGGTTGACCACAGGTCGTTGTCCGAGAACACCGCGATCCACGCCAGCAGCACGGCGGTGGCCAAGCCATAGCGGTTGCGCAGGCGTGCCGGGATGCGGTCCAGGAGCTTTTTCACGGAGGCGAAGGTGGGGCGCTCCCACGGCTAACGCGCCTCGTTGTCCGTGAGGTATTCCACGATCGCCTGTGAGCCCCGGGATCAGGAGCCGCGCTTGCCCAGCTCCACCACTTCCAGGTCCTTGGGCCGGCCCTGCTCCAGCGTGAAGCGCAACATGGTGCGGGTCGTGTGCCAGCCATGGCGGCCAGCCGCGCCAGGATTGAGGCACAGGCAGTTCAGGGCCGGATCGAATTGCACCAGCAGGATGTGCGAATGGCCGCAGATGAAGATGCCCGGCGGGTCGCGGCGCAGCTCGTCGATCACATGCGGGTCGTAGCGCGGCGGACGGCCTCCGATGTGGGTCATCCATACGCGCGCGCCGCCGCTCGCGAAGCGCTGGTGCTCGGGGAATGCGGCCCTCACGCGGGCGTCATCGATGTTCCCCCATACGGCGCGCAGGGGCTTCCACGAGG
>CAZJTB010000545.1:0-1977 GCA_964548485.1 uncultured Chryseobacterium sp.
TGGCCATGGAGCCGCTCGACATCCTCTTCGCCGGGCAGGTGCTCACCGAGTCGCTCTTCACCACCGCGCTCCTGTTCGCTGTTTGGGCGTTACTGGCGCCGTTCTCATGGGCGCGCGCGCTGCTGCTCGCGGTTGGCCTCGCCACCTGCGCCTGGCTCAGGCCCAATGGCGCGCTGCTGGTGCTGGCGTTGCCGGCCCTGGGCGCCGCATTGCTGCAGTGGCGCTGGAAGCACGCTCTCGCTGCTGGAGCATCCGCGCTCTTGCTGATCAGCCCCTGGGTGCTCCGGCAGCATCGCGTCACGCACCGGTGGATGCTCGGTGATGGCGGTGCGGTGGCCGTGGCGCACTTCCATCTGCCCGGCGTGCTGCACCGTGCGGGTGATGCGCGCGCGGCCTCTTATCGCGAAGAGCTGCGGGATCGCGCGGCCTCCACGAACTGGGAGGATCGCGACGCGGCGAATGCGTTCCATGCGGCGCTGCGGTCGGGGATCCGCGATGCGCTTGTTCGGCATCCGGCAGCGTGGGCCATGGAGCATGGCCTCAAATCAGCACGCATCCTGCTGGCGCCGGGTCGCGGGCACATCGGTGCCTTCTTCGGCGAGCACCGCGCGCTGAAGCGAGTCGCGCTCGTTCTCTCCGTGCTCTTCTCTGCCGCGGTGGTCGTAGGCCTGTGCCTCTGCGTACTGGCTTGGCATGCTGTGCCACGCAGCTTGCTGGCATTGCTGCTCATCGCATTGCTGCTGCTGCTCACCGGAGGCCTCTCGGTGGCCGATGCGCGCTTCAAGTTGCCGGCCATGCCGATGCTCCTGCTCGCCGTGGCCTGGGCCGCGCAGCAGCTCAACGCTTGCTTGAGGCGAGCGGCTCCTGTTCGTTCATGAGCTCTTCGGCGGCTTGCTTCAGTTGTTTCAGCCACTTGGTCTCTTCCAGTTGCGGCACCACCAGGGGCGCGAAGCCGCGAGCAGGCTCCGCCAAGACCGACTCGCTTCGCAGCTGCTCCGGCGGGAATGCGCCATGGGTGTAGCCGAGCATCAGGTTGAGCGCGATGCTGAGCGTGAAGGCTGAGCGCAGCGCGCCGAAGGCGATGCCTGCCAGCTTGTTGGGCAGGCTCAGCTGCGCGATGTCGATGGCCTTGGTGAGCAGGTGCCCGAGCAGCACCACCAGCACCAGCACCAACAGGAAGGTGATCAAGAACGCCACGGCCGCGTGCTTCACCTCCAGGTCCAGCGCGGCGGTGACGCGATCGCTGAAGCGGAGGCCCGCCCAGATGCCGAGAACGAGTCCAACAAGCGAAGCCAGCTCGATGATGAAGCCGCGCCGGAAGCCTTTCCATGCCGCCAGGCCGAGCATCAGCAGGAGGATGAGGTCGATCCAGTTCATGCGCGGTGAAGGTGGTTGATCCCCACGGAATGATATTCGCGGCCCGATTCCGGCAACGCATGGACCTGGCTTTCGAGAAACGCTGGCGCGACCTGGTCGCAACGCTCTCCAAGCGATTCGATGCGGGCACGCTCGACCTGAACGCGATCATCTTCCTCATCGGCGTGCAGGAGCTGGGCCAGGGCGCGCGGGAGTTCAAGAAGGATGAGAAGGTGAGTCTGATGCACATCGGCATCTGCGTGCTGCTGCTGCCGTATGGCTATTACCGCGAGCTGGGCCGCGATGCCGATGGCTGGCCGCACTTCGAGCGCGTGAAGGACCTCCCGCCACTGGGGGCCGAGGAGCAGGAGCGCCTGATGAAGGAAGCGGTGCTGGCCTACTTCGATGGCCAGCTGCCTTGATCGCTATTGAGCAGGGAGCAGGATCACCGTCTCGCGGTTGTCCTTCTCCTCCACGATTTTGATGATGCCCTCGCCTACGAGCGTGTCGTACGTGCACAGGATATCCAGCACCGCGAAGCCGCTCTGGCCCTGCTCGTAGAAGTCGGTGTAGTCGAACTCCGCCTCGCCACGGCCGTTGGTATACTTCTCCTTGGTCAGG
>CAZJTB010000546.1:0-1960 GCA_964548485.1 uncultured Chryseobacterium sp.
GCCTGCCTGCTGGCGGTGGCCCTCGCCTGGCTGGTGGGCCAGCGCGGCAACCTGCTCCAGGAGAGCCGCACGCGCGCCGAGCAGCTTAACCGCGCCCTGCAGGACCTCGAGCGCACCCACCACGAGCTGCGCGAGACCATGCTGAGCAAGGAGGAGAAGGAGGTGATGATCAAGGAGATCCACCACCGCGTGAAGAACAACCTCCAGATCGTCAAGAGCCTGATCCGCTTCCAGATGGACCAGGTGAAGGACCCGCGCACGCTGGAGCTCTTCAACGAATGCGTGAACCGCGTGAGCGCCATGGCCCTCGTGCATGAGCAGACTTACCTCACCAAGGACCTCGCGAACATCCCCGTGAACAGCTATCTGGACAGCCTGGTGCGCGACCTTGTTTACGCCTACTCGGTGAACGTGAAGCTGGGCATGGACATCGCCATCAGCGTGAAGACCCTGAGCGTTGACGCGCTCGTGCCGCTGGGCCTGCTCATCAACGAGGTGATCAGCAACAGCTTCAAGTACGCCTTCGAGGGTCGCAGCAGCGGCACCATCACCGTGCACCTGAGCGGCAGCGAACAGGAAGGCCTTCGCCTACGCATCGGCGACGACGGCGTGGGCCTCAAGAGCCGCGAGGGCTTCCACCGCCCGAACAGCCTGGGCATGGACCTGATCCACACCCTGGCCGGGCAGCTCGATTGCGAGATGAGCCTGCTGGAGATGCCCGGCACCATGTACGAGATGCGGCCCAAGCGGCAGTCGCTCCGCAAACGGGCCTGATCGCAACCATCCATCCCGGGCCTGCCAATCCCGATTGGCCCTCGCGGATAGCTTCGCGCTCCCCAAGCGAAGCCCATGACCAAGCCCGTTATCCTTGCCCTGCCGCTGCTCCTCATCGCATGCGGCACCGATCAGCCCGCCGTGGAGAAGATCACCTACCCCGAGACCCGGAAAGACACCACCGCAGGCGACAGCCTGTACGGCACCTGGGTGGCCGACCCTTATCGCTGGCTGGAGAACGATACCAGCGCCGAGACAGCCGACTGGGTGAAGCGCCAGAACGCCGTGACCAACGCCTACCTGGAGAAAATCCCCTTCCGCAGCGCACTGGCCAAGCGCTACGAGGAGCTGTATAACTTCCCGAAGGTGTATGGCCCCATGCGCGTGGGCAACCTGTACTTCGTGTGGAAGAACAGCGGCTTGCAGAACCAAGCCGTCATCTACGTGCGCGAAGGGCTCGATGGCGAGGACAAGGTCTTCATAGACCCCAACCAGCTCGATCCGGCGGGAACCACCACCTACAGCCCCATCGGCGTGAGCAAGGACGACCGCTACATGGCCGTGAGCGTGCAGAAGGCCGGCAGCGACTGGCAGGAGATCATGGTGTACGACCTCACCACCCTCCAGCCCACGGCCGACCGGATCCAATGGAGCAAGTTCAGCGGCGCCAGCTGGTACAAGAACGGCTTCTTCTACAGCCGCTACCCCACTCCGGCCAAGGGCACGGAGCTAAGCGCCGCCAGCAAATTCCAGAAGGTCTATTACCACAAGCTCGGCGACCCGCAGGAGAAGGATGCGCTGGTGTGGGAGAACAAGGTGAATGGCGACCTGTATGTTGGCGCGGGCGTCACCGAGGAGGAGGAGTTCGCCACCCTCTATGTGAGCACCGGCACCGATGGCTACGAGATGTACTTCCACGACCTGCGCGCGGGCGGCCTTTATCACGTTCAGGAAGGGCGCGGGCGAGGAGTTGGCGAAGTTTTCCAGCGCCGGGGTCGCCTCATGCGCGAAGCGCGAGGCCGCGTACTTCGAATGCCGGATCGTGATCTCCTGGAAATCCTCGACGCCCCAGAGGTTGCGGTTCTGGCACACGGCGCGCAGGTAGAAGCTGGCGATGCCCAGCGTCTTGGCGGGTCATGTCCCGATACGTGGTGTAGGAACGCCGGTCCTCGGAGAGGCTCGGTCT
>CAZJTB010000547.1:0-1944 GCA_964548485.1 uncultured Chryseobacterium sp.
TCATCGTGCCCGCCAAGCAGAAAGAGCTGCTCGTACGCAAGGATTACGGCCGCTACGCCGACCCGAGCGGCGACCTGGTCGTGTGCTTCATCAGCAACAACGACATCACCGGCGGCAACAGCGGCAGCCCCGTGCTGAACGGCAACGGCGAGCTCATCGGCATCGCCTTCGACGGCAACTGGGAGGCCATGAGCGGCGATATCGCCTTCGAGCCCGAGCTGCAGCGCACCATCAGCGTTGACATCCGTTACGTGCTCTGGTGCATCGACAAGGTGGGCGGCGCCGGGCACCTGGTGGACGAGATGACCTTGGTGATGCCCAAGCCGAAGGAAGAGCCCAAGGTGGAAGCACCCGCACCGCCGGCGCCAGCACCAGTCAGGAAGCCTGCGGCGAAGAAGTAGGATCAGCGCATCGCACGGGAGAGGGGGCAGGAGCCCCCTCTTCTGCTTTCGGCTACTTTCGGCACATGGGCGAGCCCAAGCTGATCGACACGCTGCCGCAGCTGGTGCGCGAAGGGCTCATCAGCGCAGAGCAGGCCGATCGCATCCGTGAGCGGTATGAGGCAGCGCCAAGCCAGGGGGCCGGCCGCATGCTGCTGGTGTTCGCGATCCTCGGCAGCCTGCTGGTCGGCCTCGGCCTCATCCTCATCATCGCGCACAATTGGGACGATTACCCGCGCGCCGCACGCACCGCGCTGGCCCTGGCTCCTGTGCTCATCGGACAGGCCTTCGTCTTGATCGCCCTGCGCAAGGGCCCCGATGCGCGAGGGCTCCGTGAGGGCAGCGCGGTCTTCCTGGCCTGCGCGCTCTGCGCCTGCGTGGCCCTCATCAGCCAGATCTACCACATCGAAGGCTCGCTCGATGGCTACCTGCTCACCTGCGCGCTGCTCATCCTGCCGCTGCTCTACCTGCCCGGCTCGGTCATCACCGCGCTCGGCTACCTCGCCCTGGTCACCTGGCAGGCGGCCGCTTACCACTTCGACCGGCCGGGCCCCGACGCGCCGCCGTGGATGGCGCTGGGCCTGCTCGCCGCAGCCGCGCCCTTGTACCTGCGCGAAGCCCGTGCGCATGGCGAGCGCATCGGCTTCTGGTGGCTCAGCCTCTTCATGGCCTTGAGCACCGGCCTCATCTCCCAATGGTTCCATACCGATTGGAGCATCGGCCATGTCTTCGGCCTGCTGGCCATGGCATCGGCCTTCACGCTGGTGCCGTGGCTCCACGCCGGTCGCTTGCTACGCACATGGCCCTGGGCGCTCGTGGGCGGCGCCACGGTGCTCATCACTTTCCTCGTGCTCAGCTACCGCGAGCCCTGGGGCTTCCACCGCGAATGGCACCGCCTGCCGCCGCAGGATGGCCTTGCGGTGGCTGTGCTATCGGCCATCGGCCTTGTCGCATACGCGCTCTCGCTCAAGCGGCGCAGGCCCTTCGAGCGCTGGCCGTACCCGGAGGCGCTGGGGTTCTTCGCCATTTGCTACGGATGCGGCATGCTGCAGCCCTGGCTCGCGCCCCTGCTCGTGAACGTGGCGCTGCTCGCCATAGGGGTGGTCACCGTGCGCGCAGGCATCGCGCATGATTCGCTGAAGCGCATGAACCTCGGACTGGCGATCATCGGATTCACCGTGATCCTTCGTTTCCTGGACACCGACATGAGCTTCGCGTTGCGCGGGCTCGCCTTCATGGCCGTGGGCGGCTGCTTCCTGTACATGAACCTGCGCATGGTGCGCCAGCGCGACAAGCTGAAGCCCCCGGCATGAAGCGCGATGTGCTCCTCTTCGCCCTCGTGGCGCTCGCGCAGCTGGCGGTACCGGCCTGGATGATCCGTGACCATGAGCGCGTGCTGCGCGATGGCGAGGTGCTCCTGTTCCGCACTGCGCCCATCGATCCGCGCGACCCCTTCCGCGGGGAGTATGTGCAGCTCGATTTCGAGGCCGAGAACGGATCCTGG
>CAZJTB010000548.1:0-1938 GCA_964548485.1 uncultured Chryseobacterium sp.
ACAGAAGCTGCGCCCCACTCACCACTCACCATTTGGTACTCACCAATCGTATTCCTCATCGCACCACGGTCACGTTGCCTTTGGTGAAGAACTCCTGCCCATCGATGCACCAGGCCCGCAGGTGGTACACGAACACCGCAGGATCCACCAGCATGCCCTTGTAATGGCCGTCCCAGCCCCTGGCGGGATCATGGCTCTCGAAGACCTTCTCGCCCCAACGGTTGAAGACCTTGAACTCCAAGCGCTCGATGTGCCGGCCCCGCACGAAGAGCACGTCGTTCGCGCCATCGCCGTTCGGGGTGAAAGTGTTGGGCACGAAGATGTCCGGGTCCTCGCAGCGCAGCTCGTACACGCGCACCGTGACCGGGATCGACCGCGTGCAGATGCCATCGCTCACCGTGGCGGTGAAGGTGGTGGTCTGTTGCACCAGGGCCGTGGGATTCGCGATGCCGGGATCGCTCACCGCGCCGGCCGGCTGCCACGCGTAGGTGACCCCCGTGCCCGGCGTGGCCAGCAACTGCACCGTGGTGCCGGGCAGCACCAGCGTCTGGTCGGCGCTGGCGGTCACCGCGCTCCCGAACAGCGGCGATACGCTCACGGTAACGGTGCCGCTCCACGCGCAGCCCAAGGGCGAGCTCACCTCCACGCCGTAGGTGGTCTGCTCCACGGGCACCACGCGCGCGACGGGTGTGCCCTGCCCGGCGATGATCTCATCGGCAGGCGCCCAGGTGATGACCGAGCCCGCATCCGCGCCGAACAAGGTGAGCGTGGCCGTATCGCCCGCGCAGATGCCCTGCTCGCCGGTTACGCTGATGGAGCCGAGCGAGATGGTGACGCGCACGCTGTCGCGGCTCGCGCAGGTCGATCCATTGCCTGCGCGGATGTGGTAGGTGCCGCTCACGGCGGGCGTCACCGTGGCCGTGCTGTCGCCGAAGGAGGCGTTGAGCACGTTGGTGAATTGCGCATTGCTGCTCCAATGCCAGGTGCTCGCGGTGCCGAAGCTCGTGGCTATGAGCGTGAAGGAGCTGACCGGCCCGCAGATGAGCGTGTCGTTCATGGCCTGCAGCAGCGGCCCGGCCGGCGCCACGGTGACCGTCCGCGTGGCGATGTCCTGCCCGTTGCAGGTGAGCGGGCTGGTGGCTGTGAGGGTGACGGTGTAGGTGCCGGGCTGCGCGTAGGCATGCGTGGGCGATGTGGCGGTGCTCGTCTGCCCATCGCCGAAGTCCCAGAGGTAGCCCGTGGCGCCGCTGCTCAGGTTGGTGAAGGGCACGCTGAGCGGCGCGCACACCGTGTCGGGCGCGAGGAAGGCGGTGATGGTGAGGGGCGCATCGAAATCGAACTTGAGCACGGCGTTGTTGCAGCCGCTGCTGTTGTTGGTGGCGCTCCAGGCCCCGGGCGTGGTGGGGAAGTCGTCGTTGTTCTGGCAGCCGGCGCACACGCTCTGGTACACGCGCCCCCGGCGGTCGAATCGGCTGGTGCCGCCATCCACGTGCTCGGGGCTTTGCGGACCGCCATAGTAGGTGGCGTAGGTCAGCGCCGTCATGTCGATGTCGAACACCGCGAGGTAGAGGTCGTGGCCCGCGGTGGTGGGCTGGTGCGCATCGGCGGTGACGGGAAGGCCGGTGGTGGTGAGCCCGCCGCCCAATCCGCCGGCGCTGCTGCCCCAGCCGCTCGTGTAGATCTTGTCGCACACATCCACCAGGAAGGCGGTGGGCGAGATGTCCGGAGAGCCATCGCCGGCGCCCACGCGCGAGCTGAGCAGCACCGCGCTGAGGTCGGGATTCAGCTTGGTGATGAACTGGCCCCCGGCCGGGATGTTGTACGGCGCGTTCTGGGTCAACTGGCCGCTGGGCGCGTTGGTCTGCCCGAAGAGGAAGGCGTTGCCGCTGCCGTCTAGCTCGATGAAGTAGGCCTGGTCGTAGCCCGCGCTTCCCCAGT
>CAZJTB010000549.1:0-1919 GCA_964548485.1 uncultured Chryseobacterium sp.
GCTGGTAGATGTCTTCCAGCACACAGGTGATGTGGCGCGTGCGCTCCGGCGCGATGCGGTCGAAGAGCGCGCGCTTGTTGTCGGTGATGAAGGCGCAGAGGCGCTCGTACAGCTCGCGGTCGGTCATGCGGATGGGCCCCAAAGGAAAAGCCCCCCGCGTTGGCGAGGGGCTTTCCCGCAAGAGCCGGTGCTTACTTCACCTTGTTGGAGAGGTCGGCGCCAGCCTTGAATTTCACCACCTTCTTCGCGGCGATCTTGATCTCCTTGCCGGTCTGAGGGTTGCGGCCTTTGCGAGCGGCGCGCTTGGTGATGCTGAAGGTGCCGAAGCCTACAAGGGCTACACGCTCACCCTTCTTCAGGGCCTTGGTGGTGTTGGTCACGAAGGCGTCGAGGGCGCGCTTCGCATCCGCCTTGGAGATCTTCGCGTCGTTGGCGATGCTCTCGATCAGTTCTGCTTTGTTACCCATGTCTTGTTGTGTTTGTTGAGTTGTTGGTTTTTGAACTCGCGGTCAAATGTATCCGCAAACCCGCGCCTGTCAAGGGTTTCAGAGCGTTCCTCCGGAGAATGTTGAAAAATCAGGGGTTTTGTTGATAAGTGCGCCTGTATCCCGCTGCCAGCAAGGGTTTCCGGAGGGGGGCTTTCCCGATTCCGGCCCGCCCGGCGGAAGCGTTGAATCAACGCTCCACGGGGATTCGGTCGGTGCCATCGAAGCTTGGCGCCTGCACGCTCACCACCCGCAGCGGCTCTTCCGAGAGGGTGCGCGCAGCATGCACGGTGCCCCTCGGTATGGCGATAGCATCGCCCGGGCGGATCACGAAAAGGGAATCGCCGAGCCGCATCTCGGCCTCGCCAGCGATCACCACCACATGCTCGGTGTGCGCGGCGTGGTAGTGAGCCTTCACCTCCCTTGGCACGCAGATGATGAAGGCGCTGGCGAGGCTGTCGCTATGCAGCAAGCGCACATCGTTGCCCGCGCCGCTGCCGCATGGGGCCGTGCTGGCGGGCGCATATTGCGAAAGTGCAGCGGTGCCGAAACAGGCGAGCCAGGCGGTGAATGCGATGCGGATGCTCATTGGACGGTGGCGCCGGTGAGGTCTCCGGCACCGCGAAGGAAATCGGCGGCGGGCATGCGCCGCTTGCCCTCGGGCTGCACATCAATGGCGCGCAGCCACCCATCGGCGCACGCGATGCGCAGCTCGCCGTTCACCACGCCGATGGTGCCCGGGCGTGCGGCGCTCCCATCAGGCATGGGTGCCGATGCGAGCACCTTGAAATGCAACGTGCTGCCATCGCCCTTGAGCAGCATGGTCCACGCGCCTGGATGCGGCGAGAGGCCGCGGATGAGGTCATGCACGCGCCGCGCTGGCATCGACCAATCGATGCGGCAGCCAGCCGTGGTGAGCTTCGGCGCAAGAGGCAGGCTGCCATCGCCCAGGGGCTGCGGCGTGCTCGAGCGATCTCCGTTGAGGATCCGCCGCACCGTGCCCACGAGCAGGTTGGCGCCAAGCACTTTCAGCCGGTCGTGCAGCTGACCCGCCGTCTCATCAGGGCCTATGCTCGTCTCCACACGGTCGAGCATGTCGCCGGTGTCAATCTCCTCGCGGATGAAGAAGGTGGTGGCGCCGGTGCGCGCTTCACCATTGATCACCGCCCAGTTGATGGGCGCCGCGCCGCGATAGGCGGGCAGGAGCGAGGCGTGCAGGTTGATGGTGCCCAGCGGTGGGCGCTTCCAGACGGCGGCAGGCAGCATGCGGAAGGCGACGACCACATACAGTGAGGCGCCGGCGGCATCCAGTGCTGCATGGAAGGCAGGGTCGCGCAGCTTCTCGGGCTGAAGCACGGGCAGGCCTTGCGCGAGCGCGGATTCCTTCACCGCGCTCATGCGCAGCTGGCGTCCGCGGCCGGCGGGCCGATCGGG